>NZ_JAXION010000028.1:0-42445 GCF_049311045.1 Rhodococcus sp. 7Tela_A2
GAAGGCGACCGTGGGAAAGGCGGGGTCGGGGGCGAACTGCGACGCGACGACATGCACGTCGTCGAACCCCGCGGCGCGCAGCGCAGCGACGGCGGTCTCCCCGCCGACACCGTGCAGCGGGGTCAGGGCGATCCGCACATCGCGCCGGGGTGAGCGCGGCAACGTCGCCACCCGTGCGAGATACCGCTCGAGAAGTTCTTCACCCGAGGTGACGACGGTGGTGCGCGGAATCTGTGCCGCGTCCGGTGCCGCATCGATCGCGGCTTCGATCTCACGGTCGGCGGGTGCGACCAACTGTGCACCGCCCGCGAGATACACCTTGTAGCCGTTGTCGCCGGCGGGATTGTGCGACGCCGTGATCTGAACTCCCGCAACGGCTCCGAGGTCACGTACCGCGAACGCGGTGACGGGAGTGGGAAGCGGGCGGGGCAGTGCCACCACGTCGAACCCGGCCGCCGCGAGGACTTCCGCCGCGGCAGCGAAGAAGTCCGCCGAGCCGGTCCGGGCGTCGCGCCCGACGACGACGGTGCCACCGCCGTGACCACGGGCGGTCAGCCACTGTGCGAGCCCCGCCGTGGCACGGACGACCACGGGCACGTTCATCCGGTCGGGCCCGTCGCCCACCGGGCCGCGCAGCCCGGCGGTGCCGAAACGCAGCGTCACAGCCGCGCTGCCAGGTCGCGGAGCAGATCGCCCATCCGGGTGGCTGCGTCGCGACCCGCCGCGAGGACTTCCGCGTGGTCGAGGTGCGCGCCGGTGATGCCGGCGGCGGCGTTGGTGACGAGGGAGACGCCGAGCACCCGCGCACCGGCGGCGCGCGCGGCGATCGTCTCGTGCACGGTGGACATGCCCACGAGATCCGCGCCGAGGGTGCGCAGCATCCGGATCTCCGCGGGCGTCTCGTAGTGGGGGCCGGGCAGTCCCGCGTAGACGCCCTCGGCGAGGCTGGGGTCGATCTCGCGGGCGAGTGCACGTAGATCTGCGGAATACGCGTCGACGAGGTCCACGAACTGGGCACCTCGCAACGGCGACCGGCCGGTGAGATTGAGGTGGTCGGAGATCAGAACCGGCTGACCTACCGCGAAACCGGGATCGATACCGCCGGCGGCGTTGGTGAGGATCACGGTGTGCGCGCCCGCAGCGACGGCCGTGCGGACGGGATGGACCACACGGGTGAGGTCGTGACCTTCGTAGGCGTGGCTGCGGCCCGCCAGAACGAGAACCGCGTTGTCGCCTGCCCGCACCGAGTGCACGGTGCCGGGATGCCCGGCGGCGGTGGGCGGCGCAAAGCCGGGGAGTTCGCTCATCGGCACGGTGGCGACGGGCGTGCCGAACCTCTCGACGGCCGCGCGCCACCCCGAGCCCAGGACGACGGCGACGCCGTGCGCAGGCACCGACGAACGTTCGGCGATGACGGCGGCGGCAGCGATCGCTTCGGCTGCGGGATCGAGAATGACGTCCGGGTGTCCCATGACACGGACCCTAACGTCCCGGCCGTGGTTACTTGCGAGTAACCACGGGCGTTATCCTGGCTCGCATGCCCTATCTCGAACGCGACGGCGACGTCTTCGTACTGCACCTCGGCGACCGCGACGCGGAAGCGACGGACAACCGTTTCCACCCGGATCGGCTCGCGGCGATCGGCGCGCTGCTCGACGAGGTCGAAGCGCACGACGGCCCCGCGGCCCTCGTCACCGCAGCGACGGGCAAGTTCTGGAGCAACGGACTCGACACCGACTGGGTGTTCGCGAACCTGACGGAACTGCCCGGGTACCTCGATACCGTGCACGACCTCTACGTGCGGATACTGACCTTCCCCGCCGCCACGGTCGCTGCCGTGCAGGGCCACGCGTTCGGTGCCGGAGCCATGCTTGCGCTGGCCCATGATTTCCGTGTCATGCGAGCGGACCGGGGATTCTGGTGCCTGCCCGAGGTGCAGCTGAACATGCCGTTCACGGTGGGGATGTCGGCGCTGGTCCGGTCCCGGCTGCCGATCCAGACCGCGGTGGAGGCCATCACGACCGGTCGCCGTTACGGGGGCACCGACGCCGTGGCGTCCGGCATCGTCGAGCAGACCGTCGACGGTGACGCGGTACTCGCCGCGGCCGTCGAACGCGCCGCCGCGCTCACCGGCACCCGGGGCAAGAACCTCACGACCATCAAGCGTGGTCTGCATGCTCCTCTGATCGCTGCTCTCGAGATACGGACGGACGCGTCGAACTTCGTGCTCGGCTGACGCTGCTGCCCGATCCGTCGGGTCGGTCCGGCATGACAGACTGGACAGCGTGACGACACTTGCCGACAGCGCGATCGAGGCTGCTTCAGACACCTTGGTCGCGCTGTCGCATTCGATTCACGCCGAACCGGAACTCGCCTTCGAGGAGTACCGCAGCGCCGCGAAGATCATCGACGTGCTGCGCGGCTGCGGTTTCGAGGTGCGCACCGGTATCGCCGACCTGCCGACCGCCTTCGATGCCCGGTTCGGCAGTGGCGACCTGGTGCTCGCGTTCTGCGCCGAGTACGACGCGCTGCCCGGCATCGGACACGCGTGCGGGCACAACATCATTGCTGCGGCCGCGGTCGGCGCGGGCATCGGTCTGGCCGCGCTCGCGGACGAACTCGGCGTCACCGTCCGCGTGATCGGTACGCCCGCCGAGGAAACCGGTGGCGGCAAGGTCCTCATGCTCGAACGCGGAGTATTCGACGACGTCGGCGCGGCGATGATGGTGCATCCCGGACCGATCGACATCACCGGTGCGACCTCGCTCGCACTCTCCGACATCGCCGTCGATTACCTGGGCCGCGAGGCCCACGCCTCCGCGGCCCCGGAACACGGGCGCAACGCCGCGGACGCCGCCACCGTCGCGCAGGTCGCCGTCGGCCTGCTCCGGCAGCACCTGCACCCGGGCCAGCAGATCCACGGCATCGTCGGCTACGGCGGCGCCGCCCCCAACATCGTGCCCGGCCACACCGAGCTTCTCTACTACCTGCGCGCGACCTCGGCCGAACTGCTCGACGACCTCGGCCGGCGTGCGGAGGGCTGTTTCGCAGCCGGCGCACTCGCGACGGGCTGCACACACCGGATCAGGACGGTGTCGCCGCCCTACACGGAGCTCACACCCGACCCGTGGCTGGTGCAGGCATATCGTGAGGAGATCATCGGGCTCGGCCGCGCGCCGTTGCCCGCCGAAGAGGAAGGATCGCGCCCGCTGGGCAGCACCGACATGGGAAACGTGACGAACGTGGTGCCAGGAATTCATCCGGTCATCGGATTGGACTCCGGTGGTGCCGTGACGCATCAGGAAGCGTTCGCCGCGGCATGCGTCACCGACTCGGCCGACCGCGCAGTTCTCGACGGCGCGCGTGCTCTCGCAGCGACCGCTGCGCGCGCTGCCGCCGATCCCGTCCAGCGCGCCCGGTTGCTCGAGGGAGTCGAGCGCCGATGAATCCGTACGTGGAGAAGTGGCTCGGCGCGCACACCGAAGATCTCAGTGCCTGGCGCCGGCATCTGCATGCCAATCCGGAACTCGCACGTCAGGAGTACGCCACGACGGAGTTCGTCGCGCGGCACCTGACCGCCGCGGGACTCGCTCCGAAGGTGCTGCCTCGCGGAACAGGCCTCATCTGCGACCTGGGCCCCACCGGCGGTCCGCGTATCGCGCTACGTGCCGACATGGACGCGCTGCCGCTCCAGGAGATGACCGGTCTGCCGTTTTCGTCGACTGTGCCGGGTGTCTCTCACGCCTGCGGCCACGACGCACACACCACGGTGCTGCTCGGTACGGGTCTCGCGCTCGCGTCGATGCCCGAGTTGCCGGTCGGTGTGCGGCTGGTGTTCCAGCCCGCCGAGGAAGTGATGCCGGGCGGCGCTCTCGACGTGGTCGCCGCCGGTGGCCTGGACGGGGTGTCGCGGATCTTCGCGCTGCACTGCGACCCGCGGCTCGAGGCGGGCAAGGTCGGGATGCGGACCGGCGCGATCACGTCCGCGGCAGATACCGTCGAACTGGTCCTGGACTCTCCGGGCGGTCACACGTCGCGCCCGCACCTCACCGGCGACCTCGTGTACGGGCTGGGTGCGGTGATCACCGGCTTGCCGGGACTGCTGAGCCGGCGCATCGATCCCCGCACCGGAACCGTCATGGTGTGGGGCGCTGTCAGTGCGGGCAAGGCGCCCAACGCTATTCCCCGCACCGGCATGCTCGCCGGCACCGTACGCACCGGTGACCACGCGACCTGGCAACTGCTCGAGCCGATGGTGCGGGAAATCGTGCACGGACTCCTGGCACCGACGGGTGTGCGGTATCAACTGAACTATCTGCGTGGCGTGCCACCTGTCGTCAACGACACGGAGTCGGCCCGCATGTTCGAGGACGCGATCCGTCCGGTCGGACCGGACGCGTTGTCCGACACTCCGCAATCCGGTGGCGGAGAAGACTTCTCGTGGTATCTCGAGCATGTGCCGGGCGCGATGGGCCGCCTCGGCGTGTGGTCGGGCAGCGGGCCGCAGCTCGACATCCACCAGCCGGGCTTCGATCTCGACGAGAGAGCCCTTGCCGTCGGTGTCCGGGTGATGACGAATCTGGCGCTGGGCGTCGGGTAGTTCGCCCGGGGGCCGGGTCTAGAAGCTGTCGGGACGCCCCGGGCCCACGTTGCGGCTGTTACGAGTGCGCAGATCCCGCACGTACTCGGCGGGCGCTCCGGCGATCTCGGCGGCGTCGGCCATCACACCCAGGTAGCGCGCGGACGGGAGACCGCCCTCGTAGCCGTCGACCACATACAGCCACGCCAGCACGGGTCCGTCGGCGGTGTCGACGCGCACGCGGATCTTGCGATGGAACCCGAGTTCGGCACCTTCCCAGCTGTCGAGGCTGCGCTCGTCGTCTTCGGTGACGTCGTAGAGGACGATGAAGACCTTCGCCGCCGGATCCTCGACCACTGTGGCGAGAGCGCCTTCCCAGCCGATATCGGCGCCCGCGAATGTCAGCCGCCACCCGTGCAGCCAGCCCGTCCCCGCCATCGGGGAGTGCGGGCAGCGCTTCAGCATCTGCTCGGGATGCATGTTGGACCCGTAGGCGGCGTAGATCGGCACGGCATAAGGCTAACGGGTCGCCGCCCGCCGCAAGATCAGGGGCGCTCGTCGCCTGTGTTGCCAGGTCCGTATGCGAGTGGGCATGCCCGTGGCATAGCGTTGTCGGGGACGCCCGCACACCCCCGCGTGCGTTGCGCTCGTCCCCCGGCACCCTTCGGAATCGATACAGAGGAGAACCATGACCCGGATTGTCATCATCGGCGGCGGCCCCGCGGGATACGAGGCCGCGCTGGTCGCATCACAATACGGCGCATCGGTGTCACTGATCGATTCGGACGGAATCGGCGGTGCGTGTGTCCTGTTCGACTGCGTCCCGTCCAAGACGTTCATCGCGTCCACCGGGGTACGTACGGACATGCGGCGTGCCGGGGACCTGGGCATCGAACTCGAGGGCGCGACCGTCGCCCTGCCGCAGGTGCACTCCCGCGTCAAGAGTCTCGCCCGCGCGCAGTCGTCCGACATCCGCACCAAGCTCGAGGCGGCCGGGGTGAAGCTGTACTCCGGGCGCGGCGAACTCATCGACAGCCAGCCGGGTATGGCCGCGCACAAGGTCCGCGCCAACCTCCACACCGGCGAGGAGAAGGTGTTCGACGCCGACGTGGTCCTGATCGCCACCGGCGCGAGTCCCCGGATCCTGCCGGGAGCAGAGCCGGACGGCGAACGCATCCTCACGTGGCGCCAGCTGTACGACCTCGACACCCTGCCCGAGGAGCTGGTCGTCGTGGGTTCCGGTGTCACCGGCGCCGAGTTCGTATCCGCGTACACCGAGGTCGGGGTGCACGTCACCCTCGTCTCGAGCCGCGACCGCGTGTTGCCGCACGAGGACGAGGACGCAGCGCTCGTACTCGAAGACGTCCTGGCCGAGCGGGGCGTGACCCTCGTCAAGCACGCCCGTGCCGACGCCGTCGAGCGCACCGAGAACGGTGTCCGGGTGCTGCTCGCCGACGGCAGGATCGTCGAGGGCAGCCACGCGCTCATGACCGTCGGTTCCGTCCCGAACACGCAGGGACTCGGGCTCGACAAGGTCGGGCTCGAACTCGACCGTGGTGGATTCCTGCCCGTCGACCGGGTCTCGCGCACCGCGGTTCCCGGGATCTACGCCGCAGGTGACTGCTCGGGACTGCTGCCGCTGGCATCGGTCGCCGCCATGCAGGGCCGCATCGCGATGTACCACGCGCTCGGCGAGGGCGTGAGCCCGATCAAGCTCAAGACCGTTGCGGCGGCGGTGTTCACCCGTCCCGAGATCGCGGCGGTCGGCGTGAGCCAGGCCACCATCGACGCCGGTGAGGTTCCCGCCCGGACGGTCATGCTGCCGCTCAACACCAACCCCCGCGCCAAGATGTCGGGAGTGCGTCGCGGTTTCGTGAAGATCTTCTGCCGGCCCGCGACGGGCGTCGTGATCGGCGGCGTGGTCGTCGCACCCACCGCATCCGAGTTGATCCTGCCGATCGCACTCGCGGTGCAGAACAATCTCAGCGTGGCGGACCTGGCGCAGACGTTCGCGGTCTACCCGTCGCTCAGCGGCTCGGTGACCGAGGCAGCCCGCCAGCTGATGCGTCACGACGACCTGGACTGACCCCGCACGGCGCGGCGAAACCGCGTGGCGCGCCGGGGCTTGACTCTCCCCTCGGGGGAGGAACGAGGGTGGGTGCATGACAATCAACAGCATCTTTCCCGTGGTCCCGGCCGCCGACGTGGCCCGCAGCCGCAACTTCTACACCGGACTGCTCGACCTCGCCGTCGTCTTCGACAGTGGGTGGTACGTGCAATTGCAGGCCCCGGGTGGCGAGTCCGTGCAACTGGGACTCGTCGAACGAGGACACCACACCGTCCCCGAGGGATTCCGGGCGGCGGCGCCGGCGGGGGTGCTCGTCTCGGTCGAGGTCGAGGACGTCGACCGGGTGCACGCCGCGGCGATCGCAGCGGAACTGCCGATCGCGTTGTCGCTCCGGGACGAGGATTTCGGGCAGCGGCACTTCATGACGACCGACCCCGACGGACTGCTCGTGGACGTGATCACGGTGATCCCGTACGCCGGCGACCTCGCCGAGAGCGCCGCGGTCTCCGGCGGGCCGCAATGACAGAGGCGCGCTGGATGAGCATCGGCGAGTTCGCGCGCGCCGCACGGCTGACGGTGAAGGCACTGCGGTATTACGACCGCGAGGGACTGCTCACCCCGGACCGCGTGGACCCCGGCACCGGCTACCGCTTCTACGCGCCGTCACAACTGGCGACGGCGCTGCGGATCGGATTGCTTCGCCGTGCGGATGTGTCGGTCGCGGCGATCCGGGCGTTCCTCAGCGATCCGGCGCAGGGGAGCGAGGTGCTCGCGGCCGAGCGCGCCCGCATCGAACGGGACGCGGCGCGCGCGGCCCGGTCCTTCGCTCTCGTCGATTCCCTGGGGAACGCGGTGGACGCGGATCTTCCCGTCGCCGTGCACCACATCGACGCGGCAACGGTGTTGTGGAGAGAATCCTGTGCCGCGGCGGAGACGCTCGACGAGGCCGCCTCGGAGGCGATCGGCACCCTGCTCGCGCAGGCCCGGCGGTATGGTCTGGACGGGTCGGCGTCTGTCGTCGGCCGATACCCCGCCGCGCTCGACGGCGAGGTCTCGTTCGGGGTGGGTCTGGAAATCGGCGCCGGCGCCCGGCTGGATGAGGCCGTCGAGGCGCAGACCGTGACCCTGCCCGGCGGGGTCTTTGCGGGCGTGGACTTCAGGGGCGCGCCGGCGCTGCTACCGGTCGCCTATCACGTGCTGTTCGCGCGTCTCGCCGACGACGGTGTGCCCGTGGAAGGCCCTGTGCGTGAGTACTACCTCGCCGACCCAGCGGTGGTCGGTGAAGACGAGATGCGCACGCGCGTGGTGCATCCCGTGCCCGAGGACTACCGACCGGGGTGGGCTCGGCCGTAGGTGCGTTGGGCCGCCTCGGTCCGGAGAGTACCGATCACCGGATCAAATGTTCTTATACTGTAAAACTCGAACCGTCGGCCTCGGGGTGCCTCATGAGCGAACGCGCGAACAGCGGGGACGTCCGGCCGGATGCTTCACGACTCGGCCGCAGCCCTCACCGGTGGCTGCGCCGCACCGGCACGTCGCTGACGGTCGTGCTGGCCGCAGCGGGTGTGGCGGGGATCCGACAGTTCTTCTTCGGAGCCCCGGGCATCGGCCACTTCCGGGACGCCGAGGGGCGCAGGATCTATGTCGAGGCCTACGACCGCGCGATGTCTGCTCTTCCGCCACCGACCACGACCCGCGACATCGTGACCCGATTCGGGTCGGTACGCGTGTACGAATGGTTCTCGGGTGGGGCGGACGGTGCAGTTCCGGTCGTCCTGATCCCGGGCATGTCTTCGGGTGTGCCCATGTGGGCGGACAATCTCGGGACGTTCCTCCCTCGCCGTCGTGTGCTCGCGTTCGACGCGCTCGGTGATGCCGGTTTGTCGATCCAGAGTGTTCCGCTGTGCTCGTCCGCGCAGCAGGCATTGTGGATTTCCGAGGTGCTCGACGAACTCGCACCCGAGGGCACTCACGTCGTCGGTCATTCGTTCGGCGGCGCGAGCGCGGCGGCCTACGCTCACCGATTCCCCGAGCGCGTCCGCTCGTTGACGCTGCTCGAACCCGTGTTCACCTTTGCGTACCCGCCGGTGCGCATGCTCGCATGGGCGATGGTCTCGACCGTCCCGTTCCTGCCCGAGAGCTGGCACAACACCGCACTGGGAAAGTTGGGAGGCGCCGAGTTCGACCCGAACGACGACATGGCGAAGATGATCGCCGCCGCTTCGGAACACTTCTCGGCGCAACTCCCGACCCCGTCACCGTTGAACGACGCCGCGCTGACTTCGCTGGTGATGCCCACGTACGTCGCTATCGCAGAACGAGATTCGCTCGCCGGAGGCAGGTCTGCCGCCGAGCGAGCCCACCGGCTCCCGAATGCGACGGTCGATATCGTGCCCGACACCACGCATTCGCTTCCTATGCAAGCGAAAGACTTTCTGGCCGTGAAGCTTCCCGAATTCTGGTGTGACGCCGAACGGGAGTGACCGCCCGCGAGGACGTGGTGTGGTCAGGCCCAGCCGTAGGTGCGCTCGACCGCCTTGTTCCATCCGGCGAACAGGCGTTCGCGCTCGTCGCCGCGCATGGTCGGCTCCCACGTCTTCTGGGCTTCCCAATTGTGCCGGATGTCGTCCTCACCGTCCCAGTAGCCCACGGCCAGTCCCGCTGCGTATGCCGCACCGAGAGCGGTGGTTTCGGCGACCACGGGCCGCACGACCGGCACGCCGAGGATGTCGGCCTGGAACTGCATGAGCAGGTCGTTCACGACCATTCCCCCGTCCACCTTCAACGTGTGGAGTTCGACGCCCGAATCGGCGTACATCGCCTCGATGACCTCCCGGGTCTGATACGCGGTGGCTTCGAGTGCCGCCCGCGCGAGGTGCCGTTTGTCGACGAACCTGGTCAGACCCGTGATCACGCCGCGCGCGTCGGGGCGCCAGCGCGGTGCGAACAAGCCCGAGAAGGCCGGCACGATGTATGCCCCGCCGTTGTCCGGCACGGATGCGGCGAGTTGCTCGATTTCGGCGGCGGACCGCAGGATCCCCAGGTTGTCGCGCAGCCATTGGACGAGCGACCCCGTGACGGCGACCGAGCCCTCGAGCGCGTAGACGGCGGGCCGGTCCCCGATGCGGTAACACACGGTGGTGAGCAGTCCGTGTTCGCTGCGGACCGGTGTGGTGCCCGTATTGAGGAGCAGGAAGTTCCCTGTGCCGTAGGTGTTCTTGGCTTCGCCGGGGGACAGGCAGGCCTGACCGAACGTCGCGGCCTGCTGGTCGCCGAGGATCCCGGCGATGGGGACGCCCGCGTAGGGTCCGCGTTCGCGGGCGTGCCCGTAGATTTCGGACGAACTCCGGATCTCGGGAAGCATCGAGACCGGTATCCCGAAATCCGCGCAGATCTCCGGATCCCACTGCAACGTGTCCAGATTCATCAGCATCGTGCGGGAGGCGTTGGTGACGTCGGTGATGTGGACTCCCGGTCCGTGCCCGTCTTCACCGGCACCGCCCGTCAGTTTCCATACGATCCAGCTGTCGATGGTGCCGAACACCAGGTCCCCGGCGTCTGCCCTCTCCTGGGCACCGTCGACGTTGTCGAGTATCCAGCGCACTTTCGGGCCCGCGAAGTAGGTCGAGAGCGGAAGGCCCGTGACATCGCGGTAGCGGTCCGCGCCGGCGTCGCCCGCGAGTTCTTCGACGAGGCGGTCGGTTCGCGTGTCCTGCCAGACGATCGCGTTGTACACCGCCTTGCCTGTCGTACGGTCCCAGACGACGGTCGTCTCGCGTTGATTCGTGATGCCGATCGCGGCGATGTCCTGCCTGCGCACGTCCGCTTTGGCCAGTGCCACAGCAGCCACTTCGCGCGTGTTGAGCCACAGCTCCTCGGGGTCGTGCTCCACCCATCCGGCGCGCGGAAAGAACTGCCGGTGTTCCTTCTGCGCGACGGACACGATCCGGCCGTCGTGGTCGAAGATGATGCACCGGCTCGAGGTGGTGCCCTGGTCGATCGCGGCGATGTACTGGTTCACGGATGATCCTCGATAGGGCGGACGGGATGGCTCAGGGCAGCATCTACTGCGCGCTGCGCGGTCGAAACTACTAGCCTTGTCGGGGATACGTCGGCGACTCACGGGAGCGGTGCGGTGAATCAACCAGGTGTGCAACCCCTCGGACCGCGACAGCGCGCCGACGCATGGCGGCAACTCGCCACCGAACAATTCGACGTCATCGTCATCGGCGGGGGTGTCGTCGGAGCCGGTGCGGCGCTCGACGCGGCGACACGAGGACTGCGGGTCGCGCTCGTGGAGGCCCGCGATTACGCATCGGGGACGTCGAGCCGGTCGTCGAAGATGTTCCACGGCGGTTTGCGATACCTGGAACAACTCGAGTTCGGTCTGGTGCGAGAAGCGCTGCGCGAACGCGAACTTGCGCTGACCACCCTCGCTCCGCACCTGGTCAAGCCGCTGAAATTCCTTTTTCCGCTTACCCATCGGGTATGGGAACGTCCGTACATCGGGGCGGGGATCTTCCTGTACGACCGGATGGGTGGCGCGAAGTCGGTGCCGGCGCAGAAGCACCTGACGCGGGCGGGCGCGCTGCGTATGGTCCCCGGTCTCAAGCGGTCCTCGCTCACCGGCGGAATCTCGTATTACGACACCGTGGTCGACGATGCGCGCCACACCATGACGGTCGCGAGGACGGCCGCGCACTACGGGGCGGTTGTCCGGACGTCCACCCAGGTCGTCGGATTCCTGCGGGAAGCCGACGGAGTCGCGGGGGTCCGTGTGCGCGACAGCGAGGACGGCTCTGTCATCGACGTGCGTGGCAGCGCCGTCATCAACGCGACGGGTGTGTGGACCGACGAGATCCAGGCGCTGTCCCGCCAGCGGGGCAGATTCCGGGTGCGGGCGTCGAAAGGCGTCCACATCGTCGTTCCGCGTGATCGCATCGTGAGCGACTCGGCGATCATCCTGCGCACCGAGAAGTCCGTGCTGTTCGTCATCCCGTGGGGCAATCACTGGATCATCGGCACCACCGACACCGACTGGAACCTCGATCTCGCCCACCCGGCGGCCACGAAAGCGGACATCGATTACATTCTCGATCACGTCAACCGTGTGCTCGTGGTGCCACTCACCCACGACGACATCGACGGGGTGTACGCCGGGCTACGGCCACTGCTGGCGGGGGAGAGCGACGAGACCTCGAAACTGTCGCGCGAACACGCGGTCGCGCGGGTTGCACCCGGCCTCATCGCCATCGCGGGCGGCAAATACACCACCTACCGCGTGATGGCGGAGGACGCGGTCGATCTCGCCGCCGAGGACATCCCGACACGGATCGCCCCCTCCATCACGCACAAGGTGCCCCTCGTGGGCGCCGACGGGTACTTCGCGCTGGTCAACCAGACCATGTCCCTCGCCGAGGAATACGGGTTGCATCCCTATCGGGTCAAGCACCTCCTCGACCGGTACGGCTCGATGATCGACCAGGTCCTCGAGCACGCGAAGAACAGGCCCGAATTGCTCGAGCCGCTGACCGATGCGCCGCGTTACCTTCAGGTGGAAGCGGTGTACGCGGTCGCGGCGGAGGGCGCCCTGCATCTCGAGGACATCCTGGCGCGGCGCACCCGGATCGCGATCGAGTACTCCCACCGGGGGGTGCACTGCGCGGAGCAGGTGGCGCGGCTCGTCGCACCGCTGCTGGGCTGGGACGACGAGACGGTCGATCGCGAGGTCGACATCTACCGGGCCCGGGTGGAGGCCGAAATCCTGTCGCAGACCCAGCCGGACGACGAGTCGGCCGATGCCCTGCGGGTGGCGGCCCCCGAAGCACGCGGGGAGATCCTGGAGCCGGTACCGATCACCCGGTGACCCGGGCGTGGTCTCGCCACGCCGGACGCTTCTGATCTCAGTGCGTCAGCGCGATTTTGACGACCACGACCGCCGACGCGAGCAGGGCCAACCCCACCGCCGCGAAGACGGTTGTGGTTCCGGCGGGGCGGCCCTGCAGGCGTTGGACGACGAACACCGTCGAACCGATGCGAATCAGAATCGCCACCTCGGCGAGCACTTGTGCCGTACGAGGTTCGAGCCACCCGAGCCACGCCGTGAGAAGAATGAGGCACGGCAGCGACGCGGACGACAGGATCGGGACCGAGTTGCGGAGTTCCACCCAGCGCTCGGCGCCGGTGAGTGGGCGCGCCGACCGCACGCTCTGCGAGACCGATTCTGCGAACACGTGCGCGAGAAACGTCGAGAGCGCGGTGCCCAGCACGATCGCGATGCCGATGTATTGCCTGGTGGTGGTGATCGGAACCAGGGCTGCGAGGACGAGCACGTTGCCGTAGACGTACGCACTTATCCGGCTTGCCGCCGCGTTGCGTGACAGCGGAACACGGCGGGACGCAACCAACCGGCGTGGTGCGTCGCGAGCCGGGGTGGGGGACACCCCGTCAGCGTGTCACACCGGGCCGGTGCCGTGACGTGACTTTCGGGCTGTAATGCACGGGCGAGTCGCGGCGGTCCACGGGCGGCAGATTACGGCCCGGGGTGTGCAACACGGGGGCGTCCCGGGCGATGCGGCCGGCGGCGCGATCGAGGCCCGCTCGGGCGCGCGGGTGATAGCGGAAACGCTTCGGCACGACCTTGCCGCCCAGACCGATCGCGCGGCCCACGAGGGCGTGGATCTTCTCGTCGCGAGTACTCCAGCGATACCCGAGCAGGTCGCGTACCGGGGGGTCGTAGAGGCCGACGGTGAGCCAGGAGAACCCGGCGACGACCGGCGGACGCAGCGCTTTCCAGACCGGTTCGGGGAACCACCGCAGGAACGGCGGTCGATCGAGGTTCGACAGGTCGAGGACGTCGCGGGTCGCCTTGTTGTCTTCGAGCACGTTGCGGCACATGTGATCCCAGTACTCCAGGAACGCTTCCCACGACTCGGGGACCGAATGCATGGGCATGCCGTAGAGGCGATACCACTGCACGTGCTCGTCGAAGAGCCGGTGCTTTTCCTCGAGGGTGAGCGGGCCGTCGAACCACTCGATCGACACCATGAGGCTGTAGAAGAAGGTCGAGTGTGCCCAGTAGAACGTGCCCGGGTCCAGCGCGTTGTACTTGCGTCCCTTCTTGTCGACGCCCTTGATGGTGTTGTGGTACCCGCGTACCTGCGCGGCGGTCTCCGGTGCCCGCGGGCCGTCGAAGACGACTCCGTAGATCGGGTACAGCGACCGGTAGAGGCGCTCCCAGCGCTCGTCGAAGAACTCCGAGTGTTCCTCGACGCCGGCACCGAGGCCGGGATGCATGTTCTGCATGGACCCGGCCCACGGCCCGAACAGCATGCCGCGCCACCCGCCGAAGTACTTCCAGGTCAGCGAGTCGGGGCCGAGAGGCTCGGGCGGTGCCGCAGCCGGACGGGCCGTCGTCTCGTCCGGTGCCGGCTCGTCGACGCCCTGACCGCCGGGATACTGACTACGCATGTTGTCAGAGTAGGATCTGTCCGGCACGTAGTCAACGACGGGAAACAGCAGTGGGCACCACGCGCCGCAGTTGGGCGGGGGTCGGCATCGAAGAACGCCGGCGGGTACGCAGGGAACGGCTCCTCACCGCCGGTACCGACCTGATCGGCGCGCCCGGCGGTGCGATCGCGAACGTCCGTGCCGTGTGCCGCGCGGCCGAACTCACCGAGCGGTACTTCTACGAGAGCTTCACCGACCGGGACACCTTCGTCCGCGAGGTGTACGCACACGTCGCGAAACAGGCGCGCGAGGCGCTCGCGTCCGCCGTCGCCTCGGCGCCGCCGACGGGTGTCGCGGAGGCTGCGGTGCGGGCCTTCATCGGTCTCGCCGTCGACGATCCGGCCAAGGGGCGCGTGCTGCTCCTGGCGCCGCTGCGGGAGCCCGCGCTCAGCAGCCGTGGTCTCGAACTCGCGCCGGCATTCGTCGCGCTCGTCGAGGGCCGGCTCACCGGCATCGAGGACCGGGCGTATCGGCACCTGGTGGCCGTGGGACTGGTCGGCGCGTTCACCAGCATGTTCATGGGGTACCTCGAAGGCGACGTCACGGTGTCCCGGGAAACGCTGGTGGCACATTGCGTTTCACTGCTCGAACATGCCGGAGAGACCTACGATCCGGTACCGCGCGGCTGACAGCGGGGGCACCGGTACACCACCCGCTCCGGTTCGGTGGCCGTGCCCAGGTCCCAGGATTCGATGGGTGTCCCGCAACGTCGGCAGGGATCGCCGCGTCGCCCGTACACCCAGAGGTTCCGGCCGCGACGGCGATCACCCGTCGTGACCCGCACCGCCCGCTCGCGGTTCGCGGTGAGGATGCGGTGTGCGAGGTCCACCCAGCCCCGAGGATCACCTGCCGTACCCACCGGCTCCCGCGGATCGACGCCGCGCAGGAAACACAATTCGGACCGGTACACATTTCCCACACCTGCCATGACCCGCTGATCGAGTACGGCGACCCCGATCGGGCGGTGCGGGTCGCGCGACAGATTCTCCGCGGCGCGCACGGCGTCCCAATCGGCTCCGAGCAGATCGGGCCCGAGGTGGCCTACTGCGTCGTCTTCCCGGTCACGGGGGAGAACTTCGAGGATTCCCAGTTCGAACCCGACGGCCTGCGATTGTTCCGTACCCAGTACCACGCGAGCCTTGAAACCGGGCTTGCGCCACCGCGCGCCGCGCTGGTAGATGTGCCACTCGCCCTCCATCTTCAGATGCGAATGGATCGTGTGGCCGGGTAACCGGATGAAGATGTGCTTGCCCCGCGACACCACCTCGTCGACGATGCAACCCGTGAAATCCGCTGTGGCGAAACGCGGTACACGGAAATCGGTTTCGGTGAGCGTTCTCCCCGCCAGAGCGGTGTTCAGTTGCTGCGCTGCGCGGTAGACCGTATCGCCCTCGGGCATCGTCAGAACCTCAGCCGGTATCCGCGCGGCGTCGCCGAGAAGCCGGACTCGCCCAGGATGTCGGCGAACGCGTGCCCGTGGATGGAGGCACCGTCGACCTTCTCCACGACGATCTTGTCGACGCCTCCGCGCTTGACGGTCGCGGCGAGGGAAGCGCACGCACTGCGCAGCAGTCCCGGATCGTCGTCGAAGGTGAGCATCGTGCGGCCACCGCGTTCGATGAACAGCACCAGGGCGCCGTCGACGAGAACCACCAGGCCACCGGCCTTGCGTCCCGGCCGGTGGCGGGGTGCGTCGTCGGGGGCCGAGGACTTCGGCCACGGGAGTGCGGCGCCGTACGGGTTGGCCGGGTCGCACGCTGCGAGGGTGATCGCCGCGGTTTCGTCGTGGCGGCCTTCGATCGAGTCGGCGAACGAGCGCAGGCGGTCGACGACCGCGGGTGTGGAGAACTGGGCCCCTCCCAGCGAGTCGACGAAATACCCACGCCGGCAACGACCACGCTCCTCGAACCGGCTGAGCACCTTGTACATCGTGGCGAACCCGCCGGGTACGCCCTCGCTCACCACGACCCCCCGGGTGACGACCCCGTACCGCTCGAGCAACAGTTCCGCGATGCTGTGTGCACGGATCGTCGCGTCGGTCTCACGTTCGGGGAGCAACGACCAGCGACCGGCGACGGTGGGCGGGCCGGTGCGCGACGGCATCGCCGGGCGGGCCCGGTACATCCGCGCCCGTGGGGCGCGCCGCGGGGTCCGGTGCGCGGGCGTCGCGCGGGAGGTATCGCCGATCAAGGCCCGCAGCGGCGCAAGCGTGTCTCCCGAGATGTATCCGCCCCAGACCAGGTCCCACAGTGCTGCAGCGACATTCGTGTCGGTGGCGGTCGATTCCCGGGCGGACACGGCATCGGTGAGCTGACGGAAGAAGAACGCGCCACCACCGGCGAGCGAGTCGAGGATCGCGTGGTGGATCGGGGACATGTCGAGTTCTTCGGTGGGCGCGAGGGTCACCGGTGCCAGGTCGGCGGGGTGGAGCAGGACCCATCCGTCCTTGCCGGAGATCGACCCGGCGCCCGACCACACCACCTCACCTGTCGAGGTGAGTTCGTCGAGCATCGTCGGTGAGTAGTCGCGCACCCGGGGTGCGAGGACCAGTGGCTCGAGTGCGCTTGCCGGAAGCGGAACCCCGGCGAGTTGTTCCACGACCGTGAGAACGCCGTCGAGCCCGTAGAGAGCACTGCCACCCGCGCCCTTGCCGAGGTGGTGCCAGTCGGGAAGGAACCGGCCGAGCGTGGCCGTGCTGACCGGTTCGACATCCTGGCGGGCCGCTGCGAGCGACCGCCGTCGCAGCCGCCTCAGCACCTCGGAATCGCACCATTCGGACCCGGTGGCACCCGGACGGAATTCCCCCGACGTGACGCGCCTGTCGGCAGCCATCCGCCGCAACACGGAGTCGACGACGGCCGTGCCGAGCCCGAACCGCGCCGCGACCTCGGCCGCGGTGAACGGACCGTGGGTGCGGGCATACCGGCCCACGAGATCACCGAGCGGATCTGCGACCGGCTCGACGAACGCGGTGGGCACCCCGATGGGCAACGGCACGCCGAGCGCATCACGCAACCGGGATGCGTCTTCGATGGCGGCCCACCATTGTTCACCCGCGTACGACACGCGGAGTGCACGTCGCCGGCGGGCGAGGTCGGCGACCCACTCGGTCGGATCGTCGGTGGTGCGTTCGCGCAACTCGGCATCGGTGAGCGGCCCGACCAGTCGCAACAGGTCGGCGACACCCTCGGCATCGCGCGCGCGCCGCTCCGGTGTCAGTCGCTGCAGTTCGTGTTCGGCGTCGGCGATGACGTCGGCGTCGAGCAGTTCGCGCAACTCCACGCGACCGAGCAGTTCGGCCAGCAACGTCGAATCGAGCGACAACGCGGCCGCGCGGCGCTCGGCGAGCGGGCTGTCTCCCTCGTAGAGGAACTCGCCGACGTAGTTGAACAGCAGTGACGAGGCGAACGGGGAGGCGGTGGGCGTTTCCACCTCGACGAGGCGGATCTGCCGGCGGGCGACGCGACCGAGGAGGTCGTGCAGGGCGGGCAGGTCGTAGACGTCCTGAAGGCACTCGCGGACGGTCTCGAGCAGAATCGGAAAGGTGGGGTAGCGGCGCGCGACGTCGAGCAATTGGGCCGAGCGTTGCCGCTGCTGCCACAACGGCGCCCGCTTGCCGGGGTTGCGGCGCGGCAACAGCAGTGCGCGGGCCGCACACTCCCGGAACCGCGACGCGAACAGCGCCGATCCACCGACCTGCTCGGTGACGATCTCGTCGATGTCCTCGGGGTCGAAGACGAAGATCTCCGACCCCGGTGGCGCGTCGTCGGCGTCGGGCAGTCGCACGATGATGCCGTCGTCGGAGGCCGTCGGGTGGGATTCGACGCCGTACCGCTCGAGCAATCGGGCGCCCACCGCCAGTGCCCACGGTGCGTGCACCCGCAATCCGAACGGGGAGTGCAGCACCAGTCGCCAGTCGCCGAGTTCGTCGCGGAACCGTTCGACCACCAGGGTGCGGTCGGTGGGAAGCTGTCCTGTCGCGGTGCGCTGCTCGGTGAGCAGAGCGATCAGGTTGGTCGTCGCGTTCTCGTCGAGTCCGCCGTTGCGACAGCGTTTTTCGGCCTCCTCGGTGTCGGCGTGGCCCAGTTCGCGGATGAACGCGCCCAGAGCGGCTCCGAGTTCCGCGGGCCGGCCCTGGCTGTCTCCGTGCCAGAACGGCAAGCGGCCGGGACGACCGTAAGCGGGCGAGACCAGTACCCGGTCGAACGTGATCTCTTCGATCCTCCAACTGGTGGCACCGAGTGCGAACACATCGCCGACCCTCGATTCGTAGACCATCTCCTCGTCGAGTTCTCCGACACGGGTGTTCTTCTCGCCCACCATGAACACGGTGAACAATCCGCGGTCGGGGATGGTGCCGCCCGAGGTGACCGCGAGTCGCTGCGCGCCCGGGCGCCCGGTGAGCGTGCCCTCGGTGCGGTCCCACACCACACGCGGCCGTAGCTCGGCGAACTCGTCGGACGGATAGCGTCCCGCGATGAGGTCGAGCACCGACTCGAACACGGGTCGCGACAGGGACGCGAACGATCCGCTGCGCCGCACGGTGTCGAACCAGTCGTCGACGTCGAGCGGTTCGAGCGCGGTCGCCGCGACCGTCTGCTGGGCCAGCACGTCGAGGGGATTGGCGGGTACCTGCAACGCTTCGATCTGCCCGGCGACCATGCGCTCCACCGTGACGGCGCAATGGATGAGATCGGTGCGGTGCTTGGGGAAGAGCACACCGCGGGACGTCTCACCCACCTGGTGCCCGGCGCGGCCCACCCGTTGCAGGCCGCTCGCGACCGACGGCGGTGCCTCCACCTGGATGACCAGGTCGACCGCACCCATGTCGATGCCGAGTTCGAGGCTCGAGGTGGCCACCACGCACCGTAGCCGCCCGCTTTTGAGGTCGTCCTCGATGAGGGCGCGCTGATCCTTGCTCACGGAGCCGTGGTGGGCGCGGGCCAGCACCGGTTCGGCGCCGTACGTGACTTCGGTGGGTGCCCCGATCTGCGCCGGAGGTTTGCCCGTGCGCTCGACGTCGGTGCCGGCGCGTTCGGTGTAGATCTCGTTGAGACGGGCGGTGAGCCGCTCGGAGAGCCGTCGCGAGTTCGCGAACACGATGGTCGACCTGTGTGCGGTGATGAGGTCGACAATCTGTTCCTCGACGTGCGGCCAGATCGACCCCGCCTGGGGAGTGGGCGACGCAGAGTCCTCGTCCGGCTCGGCGACACCGAGTTCCGTCATGTCCTCCACCGGGACCCGGACCGTGAGATCCCACGTCTTGGCCGCCGGGGGTGCGACGATCCGGATCGGCGCGCCACCGGCGAGGAACCGGCCGACCTCCTCGTGGGGCCGCACCGTCGCGGACAGTCCGATGCGCTGCGCGGGCGCGCGCAGCAGCAGGTCGAGCCGTTCGAGCGACAGCGCGAGATGGCTGCCCCGTTTGGTGCCGGCAACGGCGTGCACCTCGTCCACGATCACGGTCTCCACGCCGGCGAGGTTCTCCCGCGCCGACGAGGTGAGCATGAGGAACAGCGACTCAGGAGTGGTGATCAGGATGTCGGGTGGGGTGCGGGCGAGCTTGCGTCGGTCGGCCTGCGAGGTGTCGCCGGAGCGGACCCCGACGCTGATGTCCGGTGGGGTGAGGCCGAGCCGTTTGGCGGTCTGGGTGATCCCGACCAGCGGCGATCGCAGGTTGCGTTCGACGTCGACCGCGAGAGCTTTGAGCGGCGAGACGTAGAGCACCCGCGTGCGCTGCTCGCGGGCGACCGTCTCGTCGGCCGGGGTGGCGGCGAGCCGGTCGAGCGACCACAGGAACGCGGAGAGCGTCTTGCCGGAACCGGTGGGTGCCACGACCAGGGTGTGCGCGCCGGACGAGATCGACTCCCACGCACCGAGCTGAGCGGGAGTCGGGGCGTCGAAAGCTCCGCCGAACCATTCACGGGTCGGTGCGGAGAATCGGTCGAGGACAGAGCTCACCTGTCTATCGTGCACCCGACCGCCGACAGGCTCAGTCCTCGAAGGCGAATTGAGCGATCTGAGGCGAGTGCAGGTCGGCCCACCGGTTGCGCCCG
Source organism: Rhodococcus sp. 7Tela_A2 (assembly GCF_049311045.1). NCBI lineage: Bacteria > Bacillati > Actinomycetota > Actinomycetes > Mycobacteriales > Nocardiaceae > Rhodococcus > Rhodococcus sp. 7Tela_A2. The sequence goes on from NZ_JAXION010000028.1 coordinate 20,213, forward strand.
GTGCGGACCAGTTCGGTGACGAGGGCACGGGCCGGCGCCCGCCACGGCAGGGCGTCGAACTGCTCCCGGCTCTCGGGTGTTTCCGTCCATGCGATCGTGGCCATCGCACCGCTGTGCGTCACATTCAGCGCAGGGAAGGTTGCAGCGATCCGGTCGAGGGACGCGCCGCAGGCCTCTTCCAGACCCTCTCGCGTCACTGTGATCCAGCCCTGGACATTCCGCAGACCCGGTCCCGGGGTGTCGAGGTGGAGGCCGGCCACCTCGAGATCACCGGCATACACGCTCACGAGTCGGCGGCCCGTCGGCGACACCGAATTGTCGGGCAGGCACGCGACCGACCAGTACTCCCGCTCGCTCATCCGTGCGTTGGGCACGCTCGACCGGATGTAATCGCGCAACCATGCTGTGACGATGCCGAATTCGGGGTAGTGCGCGAGCTCCCTGTACTTGGTGTCGCGTAGGGGGAGTTCGGAGACGGAGTCGGGCGAAGGCATGTTCACGCGACGATTATGGCCGTTCACGGGCCGATCCGGGTGCAAGGCCGGAATCGACGCGTTCCCACGCCCGGGGGGCTGCGTCCGGGTCACAGCACCACCCCCGGGTTCAGGATCGTCCGAGGGTCCAGCGCATTCTTGATTTGCCTGGTCAGAGCCATGACATCAGGGCCGACCTGGTCGGGAAGCCACGCCTTCTTCAAGCGGCCCACGCCGTGCTCCCCGGTGATCGTGCCGCCCAGTTCGATCGCGAGATCCATGATCTTTCCGAAAACCGCCTGTGCTCGCACGGCCATCTCGTCGTCGGCGGGGTCGTAGACGATCAGGGGATGGGTGTTGCCGTCCCCCGCGTGAGCGATGACCGCGACCGTCACATCGTGCTCCGCCGCGAGCGCGGCGATCCCCTCCACAAGCGCGGGAAGAGCCGGCAGGGGAACCCCGACGTCCTCGAGCAGCAGGCTGCCGGTGCGCTCCACCGCGGGGATCGCCATCCGGCGGGCGGCCGCAAACGCTTCCCCCTCCGCGGCGTCGTCGGTGGTGAACACCTCGTCGGCAACGGCGTCGCGACATGCCTGCGCCATCAGCGTGATCTCCTCGGCCGCGGCCGCGCCCGGTACGTCGGAACGCGCGATGAGCATCGCTTCCGTGGAGCGGTCCAGACCCATCCGGAGCATGTCCTCCACCGCTCCGATCGTGGTCCGGTCCATGAATTCGAGCATCGCGGGCCGCAGCATGCCGGTGATCGCGACGACCGCGTCGGCGGCGGCCTGGACCGACCCGAACGTGGCGACCATCGTCGACGCCGGTGGTTGCGGCGGAAGCAGTCGCAACGTCACCTCCGTGATGACGCCGAGGGTGCCTTCGCTGCCGACGAACAGTTTCGTCAAGGACAGGCCGGCGACGTCCTTGAGTCTCGGGCCGCCCAATCGCACCGCGGTACCGTCCGCCAGCACGACCTCGAGACCGAGGACGTAATCGGACGTGACCCCGTACTTCACACAGCACAGGCCGCCGGCGTTGGTCGCGGCGTTGCCGCCGATCGTGCAGATCTCGAACGACGACGGGTCCGGCGGGTACCACAGACCGTGCTCGGCCGCTGCCCGCTTGACCTCGGAATTGAGGAGCCCCGGCTGCGCAACTGCGGTTCGGGTGGTCGTGTCCACCGTGAGCGCACGCATCTTCTCGGTGCTCAGCACGATGCCCCCGGCGATGCCGCCGGATCCGCCCGACAGACTCGTGCCGGCTCCCCGGGGCACCACCGGGACGCGATGGGTGTTCGCCCACCGCAGCGTGGCCTGCACGTCCGTGGTCGACGTGGCGCGCACCAGGGCGGCGGGCACAACCGCGTCCGGGTCCTGCGCACGGTCGTGGCGGTATCCGGCGAGGATGTCAGGGTCGGTGACCAGTGCGCCCTGCGGCAACGCGGCGGCCAGTTCGGTCAGCGGCATCGCAGGCAGTCCGGTTTCCTGTTCGGTGGACATCTCGTCACCCCGCCGCCGGGACGTAGCGGGCACGCAACTTGTGTTTGACCAGCTTGCCGGTGGGTGTGCGCGGCAGGTCGTCGGAGAAGTCCACACTGCGCGGTGCCTTGAAGTGCGACACGCGGTCGCGGACGTACTCGAGCAGTTCCTGCTCGAGTTCGGGACTCGGCGTGACCCCGTCTGCGAGTTGCACGACGGCCTTGACCTCTTCGCCCATCTCCGTGTTCGGCACGCCGATGACCGCCACGTCGTAGACCTTCGGGTGCAGGGTGAGGACGTTCTCCGACTCCTGTGGGTAGATGTTGACGCCGCCGGAGATGATCATGAAGGCGGCGCGGTCGGTCAGGTAGAGGAAGCGGTCGTCGTCGAGGTACCCGATATCCCCGCTCGTCGTCCAGGTCGGGTGGTCGGGATGTGTTGCCGCTGCGGTCTTCTCGGGGTCGTTGTGGTATCGGAAAGGGTGTTCGTCGCGTTCCCACCACACTGTCCCGATCGCGCCGGCGGGGAGTTCGTTTCCCTCGTCGTCGCAGATGTGGACGATGCCCATGACGCCGTCGCGCCCCACGGACCCGGGCCGCGCGAGCGCCTGCCCGGAGTCGATGAAGGTCGCGCCCGCACCTTCGGTGGACGCGTAGTACTCGTGGATCACCGGGCCCCACCACTCGATCATCGCCCGCTTGATCTCCGGTGGGCACGGTGCGGCCGCGTGGATCGCGACCTTCATGCTCGAGACGTCGTATCTCGCCCGCGTCTCCTCCGGCAGTTTCAGCATCCGCACGAACATCGTCGGCACCCACTGGGAGGCCGTGACCGAGTACTTCTCGATCAGGGCGAGCGCTTCTTCGGCGTCGAAGCGGTCCATCAGGATCACGGTGCCGCCGACAGACTGAACGGTGCCGCAGAACCGGAGCGGCGCAGCGTGATACAGCGGGGCGGGGCACAGGTAGACCGTGGTGTCGTCGAACCCGTACATGGGCGCGAACACCGCGGTGTACGGGTCGGGGACGTCCTGCACCTGGCCCACGGACAGAGCCGGTTCGATTCCCTTCGGCCGCCCGGTGGTGCCGGAGGAATACAGCATGTCCCGGCCACGAGGCTGGTCGTCGAGCGGTGACGGATCGTGGCGGGCGAGCGCATCCTCGTAGTCGTCGAAGCCGGGAAGCGACCCGCCGAAGACGAGGCGGTGGGCCACTCCCGGGTACGCCCCGGGTGACGTATCGACCGCCGACAGGGCGTGTGCCGAGACGACCAGGGCTTGCGCGTCGCAGTCGTCGACGATGTAGGCCGCTTCGTCGGGAGTGAGGTGCCGATTGACCACGGTGATGTACAGGCCGGAACGCAGTGCTGCCCAGTACACCTCCATGACGCGCAGGTCGTTGTCGGATATCAACGCAAGATGGTCGCCGGGCGCCAGGCCGGCGGCGCGCAGATGCTTCGCCAGCCGGATCGAGCGTTCGTCGAGTTCCCGGTAGGTGAGCGACTCGCCCGTGGCGGGCCGGATGATGGCCGGCTTGTCGGGGGTGGTCGCGACGAAGTTCCCTGGGTACATGGTCCCCGGTCTACCACAGGGTGTGTCGCAGGACACATTTTCCTGCCGAAACGCGAGGCTCCATCCATGCGTATGAGGGGCTACCGATGTGCTGCGCCAGGGAGTTGTCAGGCCTGAGGTTCCGCGATCTTTCCGAGTACCCACTCGACCGCGCTGGGCACCGGTTCGATGATCACGACATCGGAGCGAGCAGACAGCACACGTGCTGCAGCGCTCAGGGGGCCGCCACCGATGACCACAGCCCCTGCTCCCGCTGCGGCGGCCTCGTCTACTGCTGCGTCGAGTTCGGTCACGCTTTCCTCGTAGGCGCACGCGAGCGCGAGCGGCCCCGTGCTGGTGAGCATTACTCCGGCGAAGTCGGCACTCGGGTCGACTCGCGCCACCAGCGAGCACAGGCTGTCGGCCAACTCGCCGGTCGTGGTCGCAATGGCAAAGCGTCGACCACCTTTGCTTGCCGCGAGTACAGCCGCCTCGCCGATCCCCACCACGGGAATGTCGGTCAGCGAGCGAAGCTCGGACACTCCGGGGTCGCCGAAGGCTCCGACGATGATGGCGACGGGATGGTGGAGATCGATACCCTCCATCGCGACGTCGACCGTGTGTGTCGCGGCGTCGGTCAGGGCCGCCGCATTCGTGATCATGCGTGGGCCGGCCCGTGCGGTTATTCCGATAACCCTGGTACCGGTTTCGGCCAGCAAGCCGGCTGCCACCTCGACCAGCATCTCGGTGGTCGCCTCGTTGGTGTTCGGATTGACGACGAGGATGGAGTCGGTCACGTCAGATGTCCTCGGGCATAGGCTGTCCGACCGTTTCTCGGGGGAACTGCACCGCGATACCGCACACCAGGAAGAGCGCGGTAAGCAGGCCGAACATCGCACCGACCCCCGAAGCGTCCAGGACGGCTCCGGCGATCAGCGGGAACAACCCGCCGGACAGTGAACCGATGGCGAGGATGACGGACGTCGCCAGTCCGCGGATGCGGGTCGGGTACTGCTCGGGCGCGAAGAGCCAGATGGTGGTGTTGAGGATGATGACGGCGAAGTTGAACAGCGCACCGAATATGAGGACGAGTCCGATGTTCGTTGCGAAGAACCCGAACCCGAGGGCCGCGACAAAACCGAGCAGAGCGCCGCAGGTCAGTGTCAGCTTTCGGGGGAGTCTGCGTGCGATCAGCGCCGCGGTGAGTGCACCCGCGAGCGAGCCCGACTGCATGACGAGCGTGTACCAAAGGGCTGTATTGATGGACAGGCCACGCTCGGTCAGGATCACGGGGATGAGCGTGAGCATGGAAATCTGTGCTGCGTACGACATGCAGACAGCCACGCCGAGTGCGAGTGTGGCACGGCGGTAACGCTTCCCGAACATCTCGGTCCAGCGGGACTTCGGCGCGGCCTTTTCGGTCGCGGCCAGGGAAGGGTCGAGATAGGTGACCGAGGTGTCGACCGGCCCGCGAAGTTTGCCCTGAGCGAGTCGTGCGATCACCAGGTTGGCCTCCGCGATCTTTCCGGTCGCGGCGAGGTATCGAGGAGTCTCGGGCAGAGCGCGCCGAAAGACGACCACTGCGAGCGCAGGGACGACGAGGAGTCCGAAGAGCCAACGCCACTGGTCCGGCCCCGAGAAGACGGCGAAGACGATGACGCCGAACAGAGGGGCCAGCATATTGCCCAGACCTGCTGCGGCGACGTTGATGAGACCGACCGCGGTTCCTCGGTGGCGCGCGGAGAAGAACTCGGAAAGCATGATGACGGCGACAGCGATTTCACCGCCGAGGCCGAGGCCGACCAGGAATCGGGCGCCCACGAGTACCTCATAGGTGGGGGCCAAGGCGCAGATGAGCGAGCCGATCGAGAACACGATCAGGTTGGCGCCCAGGAGGGTTCGCCGTCCCAGCCTGTCCATCACTGCGCCGGCCAGGATCCGTCCGAGGGCGACAGCGGTGAAGGTTGCCGTATTCAACAGGCCGATCTGCGCTCCCCCGAGACCCCACTCGGATTTGAGTATGGGACCGGCGATACCGACGGTGTTCTGTTCGATTGCGTCGAAGAAGACGCCGAACAACACCATCGCGACGATCCCGAGGTGTGCGGACGTGACGCCGATCCGCGAGTACGCGGCTTCGATCTGGCCGCTCAGCGTGGCCTTTTCGGCCGGATCGCCGAGGGGCGCATCGGTGGAATGGGTAGCAGGAGTGCTCATCAAGCTTCCTCCGTTTGGTATACCAGCAGGTGACGAGAAAGCTGTCGAGCGATATGGCAGTCTGGGTTGCCGTCGGGTTAAATAGCCGTTTCATCACGTGCGATTCCGCGTAACAAGACGGTCTCTGGTCCTTTGTGCAGCTCTCCCTGTCAAACAGGAGGCACGTTGGTATACCAACGCTCCGCAGAACTACGCTCGGAGGGCGCGCATGATTATCGATCGAGCGGAAGGCGTCCATGACTGCGATGAACGGGCACTCGAACCTGTCTCGATGGGTTTTCGAAGAGATTCGTGACCGCATCAACGACGGACGTTTGGCCGCCGGTGAGTCGCTCAGTGAGCGGGACCTGGGCGCAGAATTGCAGGTTTCACGGGTTCCGATACGCGAAGCGCTACCGATGCTCGAGGCGGCCGGTCTGGTGTCTCTGTCACCGCGCCGGCCCGCAGTCGTCACGAGGGTGAGTCGTAGTGGTGTGAATCAGTTGTACGACATCAGATCAGCTCTCGAGCCCTTGGCTGCCCGGCGCGCGGCCGCCGCCGTAGCGAGCGGCAAGTCCCCGGAGCGACTGTCAGCGGCGTTGCGCGCCGCCGCAGGTGCTCTGGCGAGTGGCGCTCTCGGTGATTTCCACACACAGAGTGGTGCCGTGCACGCAGAGATCGAACAGCTCTGCGAGAACGACTTGCTGGGTGTGCTCATGGATCCCCTTCGTGAGCGCAGCACTCGCCTGAACGTCGCCAACATCCATCAGGATCCGCAGGCACGCCACGCGGAACATGTCTCTCTCGTCGAAGCGATCGTTCAGGGCGATATCGAGCTGGCCTCTTCGCTTGCCCATGCACACGTCGAATGGGGCAGGCGCCGGACTTTCGAGACGCTGTCGTCCGTTCCCGGCTTCGACCCCGACAGTTAGCGTCTTCCGAGGCCGTTCGGTGTGTGCGTACCGCAAAGGGCTGCCGGGCGTCTGGGCGCAGGTGTTCGTCCTCGAGAACGTGTGTAGGTGGGAACGGACGGGTATACCCCGCACACATCGAAAGGAGAGCACGATGCCGAACTCGTCGATCAAGAACGAAAAGATGTACGAAGAGTTGCGTGACGACGGCGCGTCGAAGGAAAAGGCTGCCCGGATCTCCAACGCCGCCGCTGCCGAGGGCAAGTCGAAGGTCGGGAAGCGAGGCGGAAAGTCCGGGTCGTACGACGACTGGACCGTCGACGACCTGAAGAAGCGGGCGAAAGAACTCGGCTTGAGCGGTTACTCGAGCATGCGCAAGAACGAACTCGTGGACGCGTTGCGCAACCACTGACGGGAAGGCAACCTGGACTCACGAGGCCGCCCCGGCCCGCGAGAGGGGCAGGCATGGCATTGAGCGTGGACGGCGACACCCTGTACTTCGAGTTCCCCGAAGTACACGGGGAAGCCGAACTGGCCGTCTCGTTCCACCGCACCGTCCGGGTGCCGGACGACGGGAAGCGCTACCCGCTGCCACCGAGCCTCGGCACCTTTCCTCTACGTGTCGTGGACGAGCACATCGTCCTGCCCGTATGGCAGTCCGAAGCCTGCTGGATCAAGTTCGACACTCGTTATCCGTTTCTCGTCAAGGTCGGAACCGGCGACGTCGACGCGGTGACGGGCGGGCCCTGGACGCCGGAACCCGATTTCGATGCCGAGGACTATTTCGAGGTCCCGGAACAACCCTGGCTCGACGGGTTCTGTGTGGACGGCGGACTGGTCCGCCAGTTCGTGGCGATGCCGCTGGGTGCGGGGTACACCGTCGAGGAACAACTCGGTCGCGGGCCGGCCACCGGGGGAATCCGGATCGCCGCGTCCCCGATGAAGGCCGACGTGTACGAGCGGCGGCGCGCGCGAACCGACGACCGGCAGCACATGATGACTTTCGCACCGCCTCCGCCGCCCGGCATGGGACTCGGCGCGGGCGGTTCGATCACCCAGCGCGTCGCGACGCCGGTGGAAGAACGCGGCGTATGGGACACGGGCCGTCGCTCGGCGGCGCACGTCGCGCTGGTCAACAGCGTGCAGTGGGAAACCCTGACGGGAACAGCGCCACCGACCGAGCCGATCACCGCGCGCGAGTACACCGAGCGCGGGTATCCGTGGTTCGAGGTGTACGACGAGTCGGTCGCGCGGGAAGCGGCCACGGCACTGTCGGGTGTCGAGACCGTCTCGCGCGTGCTGGCCCGCCGAGGGGACGACCCGCTGGCCGGAAACGATACCGTCGACGTGCCCGAACCCCTGAGGATCCGTCCGCGGAAGGGCCGGGACCGCGGTTGAGATCCGCCGTTGGGGCTCAGCCGAATTCGACACCCTGGGCAAGCGGGAGTTCGTTCGAGTAGTTCACCGTGTTGGTGGCGCGGCGCATGTACGCCTTCCATGAATCCGAACCCGATTCGCGGCCGCCGCCGGTCTCCTTCTCGCCGCCGAACGCACCACCGATCTCCGCGCCCGAGGTACCGATGTTGACGTTGGCGATACCGCAGTCCGAGCGGGAGAGGAACTGCTCGGCCTCCCGTTGGTCGAGGGTGAAGATCGACGACGACAGCCCCTGGGGGACTGCGTTGTTCAGCGTGATCGCCTCGTCGAGGTCGTCGTAGGTGAGGACGTACAGGATCGGTGCGAACGTCTCCTCCCGTACGACCTCGGTCTGGCCCGGCATGCGGACGAGTGCGGGGGAGACGTAGACCCCCTTCCCGGACACGTCGACACGGTCGCCGCCCGCGACGACAACGCCGCCGTCGGCAGCGGCGCGATCGAGAGCAGAGCGCATCGCCTCGTACGATTTCTCCGAGACGAGCGGACCCACGAGGACTCCCTCGTCGAACGGATTTCCCACGCGCAAGCCGGAATACGCGGTTGCAAGCCGCTCGACGAGCGTGTCGGCGATCGACCGGTGCACGATGAGCCGCCGGAGTGTCGTGCACCGCTGCCCGGCGGTACCCGCGGCGGCGAACACGACGCCGCGCACCGTGAGGTCGAGGTCGGCCGACGGAGTGACGATCGCTGCGTTGTTGCCGCCGAGTTCGAGCAGGCACCGGCCGAATCGCGCGGCGACGCGGGGAGCAACCGCCCGCCCCATCCGCACGGACCCGGTTGCGCTGACGAGCGCGATCCGCGGATCGTCGGAAAGGGTTTCTCCGACGCGGGAGTCGCCGAGAAGCACGTGGTGCAGGCCGTCGGGCGCGCCCACATCGGCGGCAGCGCGCCGCAGGAGTGCGTCACACGCGAGCGCGGTGAGCGGCGTGGTCTCGGACGGCTTCCACACCACCGGGTCGCCGCACACGAGCGCGATCGCGGTGTTCCACGACCACACCGCGACCGGGAAGTTGAACGCCGAGATGACACCGACCACACCGAGGGGATGCCATGTCTCCATCAGGCGGTGACCCGGACGTTCGGACGGCATGGTCCGCCCGTACAACTGGCGGGACAGCCCGACGGCGAAGTCGCAGACGTCGATCATCTCCTGAACCTCACCGGCCGCCTCGGACGGGATCTTCCCGACCTCGAGTGTGACGAGTGCTGCCAGGTCGCTCTTGTGCTCGACGAGGAGTTCGCCGAGACGTCGGACGAGTTGTCCGCGAACCGGGGCGGGCACGTGTCGCCATTGCTCGAACGCGCTTGCGGCGGTCGAAATGGCGAGATCGACGTCTTCGGCCGAGTGGAGGGGAAGTCGAGCGAGTTCGGTGCCGTCGACCGGGCTCGTGACGCCGAGGACACCGTCCTGCGGAAGTTCGACTCCGCAACGGCTCAGGGCCGCCTCTGCTCGGGTGCGGAGGTCGGAGGTCGCATTCATCGGTGTGGTCCCTTCGTGCTCGGATAATCTGCGCGGGTGCCGGAATCCCCTAAAGACGCGCTGGACGAGATCGATCGATTGCTGTTGCGCGAATTGGAAGCCGACGGGCGGGCCACCTTGGCCGCGCTTGCCGACAAGGCGGGCCTGTCGGTGTCCGCCGTCCAATCCCGGGTACGACGCCTCGAGTCGCGCGACATCATTCGCGGGTACAGCGCCAGAATCGATCCCGAGGCGATCGGACTCGCGCTCTCGGCGTTCGTCGCCATCACCCCTCTTGATCCGTCTCAGCCGGACGATGCACCGGCGCGATTGCGCCATATCGACGCCATCGAATCCTGTCACTCGGTCGCCGGGGACGAAAGCTACATCCTCCTCGTGCGTGTCGCCTCGCCGCGCGCGCTCGAACATCTGCTTCAGCAAATTCGTGCGACCGCGAACGTGGCAACCCGGAGCACCGTCATTCTCCAAACATTTTACGAGCGGTGACGGTAAACGCCGGTAAATTTCTTGTAATGAAGACCCTTTACTGAATGTTCGGACGTATCGTTCCCGGTATGAGTACTGCACTCCGGCGCCCGGACAGTGACGGATCCCTCCTTCCCGACCGCGTTCACGACGTACTGCGGCAGCACCTGCTCACGGACGGAGCAGACCTCGTCCTCGACCTCGGACGCTCACGCGGCCTACGACTGGTCGACCAGCGCGACGGCACTGTTTACCTCGACATGTTCGGGTTCTTCGCGTCCTCGGCGCTCGGCATGAACCATCCTGCGCTCGCGGACGACCCCGGTGCCGCAGAGGAGTTCTGCACTGTCGCACCGAACAAGCCCAGCAACTCCGACATCTATACGGTGCCGATGGCCCGGTTCGTCGACACCTTTGCCCGGGTCCTCGGGGACCCGGCCCTGCCGCACCTGTTCTTCGTCGACGGCGGTGCGCTCGCCGTCGAGAATGCTCTCAAGGCCGCGTTCGACTGGAAGAGCCGCCTCAACGAGTCCCGCGGACTCGACCCCGGCCTCGGAGGCTCGGTGCTCCATCTGACCGAGGCGTTCCACGGGCGGAGCGGCTACACGATGTCGCTCACCAACACCGACCCGGTGAAGACCGCACGCTTCCCGAAGTTCGACTGGCCGCGAATCGACGCGCCCTATCTGTGCGACGGCCGCGACATCGCCGCGGCCGAGGACCGCGCGCTCGACCAGGCGCGCGCCGCATTCGCCGAGCGCCCCCACGACATCGCGTGCTTCATCGCCGAACCCGTCCAAGGGGAGGGCGGCGACCACCACTTCCGTCCGGAGTTCTTCCGGGCCATGGCGGATCTGTGCCGCGCCAACGACGCGCTGTTCGTGTTCGACGAGGTGCAGACCGGTGTCGGACTCACGGGCACCACCTGGGCCTATCAGCAGTTCGGCGTGGCTCCCGACCTCGTGGCATTCGGAAAGAAGACGCAGGTGTGCGGGATCATGGCCGGCGGGCGGATCGACGAAGTGCCCGACAACGTCTTCACGGTGAGCTCTCGTCTCAACTCCACCTGGGGTGGCAATCTCACCGACATGGTGCGTGCCCGCCGCATCCTCGAGGTGATCGAACGGGACGGACTGATCGAGCGTGCCCGCACCCGTGGGGCGCATCTGCTGGCCGGAGTGCAGCAACTCGCCGCACGCCGTCCTGCGGTGACGGAGCCGAGGGGCCGCGGGCTGATGTGTGCGCTGACCCTGCCGTCACCGGACATGCGCGACGCGGTGCTGCGCGACCTGTACCGCGACGAGCACGTCCTCATGATCGGCACCGGCACCCGCGGTATCCGATTCCGGCCCCCGCTGACGGTCACGACAGCCGAACTCGACGAGGCGCTCGCCGCCGTGGACCGGGTCCTCGGGCGCCACACCTGAGCCGTGCGGGGCTTTCCGGTTCCGAGCGCAACGCCGTAGGTTGTCGACATGACCGATGCACTGGGCAACGAGGCCGCTGCGGACACCGCCTTCGCGATCCCGTCACTGGCGAACTTCCGCGACATCGGCGGGTGTGCGAGTTCCTACGGTGGCGTGGTTCGTACCGGGGTGGTGTACCGCTCGACCGACCTGAGCCGGGTCACCGAGACCGATCTCGACACACTCACGGCACTGCACATCGCGAACGTCTTCGACCTCCGCACCGCGGCCGAGCAGGAGCTGCGTCCGGACAAGCTTCCGGCGCACGCCCGGCACTTCGCCCTCGACGTCCTCGCCGACCGGAACAACGGGTCCATCGCGGCAGCGCTCCCCGACATCGTTGCCGATCCCGCACTGGCCGCCCAGGCGTTCGGTGACGGCCGCGCCGTCGAATATCTGCGGGGGAGCTACCGGGACTTCGTGACGTTGCCGAGCGCCCTCGCGTCGTATCGCGCTGTCGCGGAAGGTATGGCGCAGGGCGACGTTCCCGCGCTGGTCCACTGCAGCGCGGGGAAGGACCGGACGGGGTGGGCCGCAGCGTCCCTGCTCCTGTTCGCCGGCGCCGACGAGGATGCGGTGTTCGCCGACTACCTGCGTACCAACGACATGCTGCTGCCCGCTTTCGACACGATGTTCGCCCGCTTCGCCGAACGCGGAGGTGACCCGGACATCCTCGTTCCGATTCTCGGTGTGCGGCGCGAGTACCTCGAAACCGCAATCGACGAGGCGCTGACCCGGTACGGCAGCATCGAAGGGTATTTCGCGGCCGGCCTCGGCCTCGGCGACACCGCGTTGCAGGCTCTGCGCGACCGCCTCGTGGCCCCGCAGGAGTGAGCGTTCGCCGGGCAGGCGGTACCTGACGAACAGGCCGGTGCCGCAAACGGTTTCAGCGTGCGCGCGCTGCGCGGGTGCGGCGGCGGAGCGCCTCGGCGACGGCGAGGCCGACAAGGATGCCGAAGAGGTCGGCGCACCAGTCCCAGACCGATCCCGAACGCCGCACGGCGACGGTCGCCTGCAACACCTCGGTGAGAGCTCCGTACGCGGCCAGCCCCACCAGCGTGATCGCGGGGGAGAAGCGCGCGAAGCGGGAGCAGTACGCCAGCACCGCGAACATGAGCGCGTGGGTCACCTTGTCGGAATGCGGTGGCCCCGAGGGAGTGGTGTCGCCGGGCAGGAGGAGCATCACCGTGACCGCGATGACGGCAACCACGAGTGGCAGCACTCGCTGCCAGGCGAAAGGGGGCATGGCGCCAACGTTAGTCGGCACCGCCGGGCGGCCGGTCCGAGGCTCGCCATTCCGTGACCAGGCGGTACGCCCTGCGCCCCAGCATCCAGAGGGCGACGAGCGCGAGGAGAATCGCGATCGGGTGCCGGATCGCGACGAGGATCAGCAGCGCGACGAGCACCAGCGGGACCAGCGTCACGAGGTTCAGATAGAGATTCTCGCGGGCTGGTGGGGGCACCAGGGCTGCCGGCGCCGACGGCAGGTCGCGGAACAGCGGAACCAGGTCGCCGCGGGTCCGGGCTTCCGTCGCGCGAGTCACACGCTCGTCGAACTCGTCGAGCGTGAGCCGGCCGGCCGCGAAGTGGTCACCGAGCAGCTGCACGGCTTCTTCGCGTTCGGCCGTTCCGATACGTACTTCGGGACGCTCGCCCATGGGTCCAGACTAGTGGAGATCGGACGTGCGGGGCGTGCCCGAATCCCAGGCTGCGATCTCGGCCTCGGCGCGCAGATCATCGTGGCTCGGTGACGCCAGCAGCAGCAGCACGATCGCGCCGAGGACGACGAAACCTGCGATGAACCCCGGGAACATCAGCGACATCACGGTCATCCCGGTGGGTTCGGGCGCGTCCGGCAGCACGTGCACTGCCACCCCGGCCATGCCGGTGTAGTGCAGCGCGACCACCGCGGAGGCCATGACGGCCGCCGCCACGACGCGCATCGCCGCACTCTCCGCCGCACCCGACAGCCACAGCGCGGTGAGCGAGGCGACCACCCCGATCAGCACCGATCCAGCGATGTACGGACTCTGTTGTTCGAGTTCTCCCTGAACCCGCACCGCCGACATTCCGGCGTAGTGCATGGCGGCGACCGCGAGGCCCATCACCACGCCTCCCACGGCCAGTCGTTCACCCGGCGACCAGGACCGCAACCGTCGCACATCCGCCTGCAGGATCCACAGTCCGAACCATGTCGCGCCGATCGCCAGAGCGACGGAGAGCAGGGTCGGTGCCAATGCGTACCTGACCGGCGATCCCGGAAGCGAGAAGCCCATCATTCCGATGAAGTGCATCAGCCAGATGCCGACGCCGCCGATCGCGACGCTCGCGAGGAAGGTCCAGCGTGCCCGGGACCGGGCGACCCGCGTGGCGTGGCGGGCGCAGGTCAAACCTGCGTAACACCCGACGGCTGAGGCGAACCAGCCGAGAGCGAAGAGCCACATTCCCATGGAGAAGTGGTGGAGTTCGTGCGACATACGTCCCCTTGACGGAGGGCGGCACGGGCCCCTCCACGGCATGCAGGGGCTGCGTGCCGCGCATGGATTGGACAGCGACAACGACCCCGACAGTCTCGAAGAGAATAGGTCACAATGCCCCACGCCGATAGGTCCGAAGTCCCACGACGAGGTGTGGAACCGGTCACGTGCGCATATGACGGAGGCCCCCGCACCGACGATGCGGTGTGGGGGCCCCTCGAGACGTGCTGGTGCTACTTGAGTTCGGCGAGGACCGTGCCCTGCGTGATGGCGGAGCCCGGCTCGACCGTGAGGCCGGTGACGACGCCGGCCTTGTGCGCCGTGACGGGGTTCTCCATCTTCATGGCCTCGAGGACGGCGATGAGGTCGCCCTCGGCGACTTCCTGTCCTTCGGTCACGGCAACCTTGACCACGGTGCCCTGCATCGGCGCGGTGACCGCGTCGCCGGATGCCTTGCCACCCTGGCCGCCGCCGCGCTTGCGGGCCTTCGGCTTCTTGCGGACGACGCCGGGGGCGCCACCGCCGCTGCCGAGAGAGAACTGGCCGGGAAGCGACACCTCGACGCGACGTCCGCCGACCTCGACGACGACGTTCTGACGCGGCAGGACCTCGTCCTCGTCCTCGACCGCACCACCCGGGGTGAACGGCTCGATGGTGTTGTCCCAGTCGTTCTCGATCCACTTGGTGTAGACGTCGAACTTCTCGCCGTCGCCGACGAACGCGGGGTTCTCGACGATGTGGCGGTGGAACGGGATGACGGTGGCCAGACCGTCGACCTCGAACTCGGCGAGCGCGCGTGCCGCGCGCTGCAGCGCCTGCTCGCGGTTCTCGCCGGTGACGATCAGCTTCGCGAGCATCGAGTCGAACTGGCCGCCGATGACGTCGCCCTGGACGACACCGGAGTCGACGCGCACGCCGGGGCCCGTCGGCTCGCGGTAGACGGTGATGGGGCCGGGGGCGGGCATGAAGCCACGGCCGGCGTCCTCGCCGTTGATGCGGAACTCGAAGGAGTGGCCGCGCGGAGTCGGATCTTCCTTGATCTCGAGTTCCTCACCGTTGGCGATGCGGAACTGCTGGCGCACCAGGTCGATGCCTGCGGTTTCCTCGGTGACGGGGTGCTCGACCTGCAGTCGGGTGTTGACCTCGAGGAAGGAGACGGTGTCGCCCTGCACCAGGTATTCGACCGTGCCGGCGCCGTAGTAACCGGCCTCCTTGCAGATCGCCTTGGCCGAAGCGTGGATGCGGGCACGCTGGTCGTCGGTGAGGAACGGCGCGGGGGCCTCCTCGACAAGCTTCTGGAAGCGACGCTGCAGCGAGCAGTCGCGGGTGCCGGCGACGATGACGTTGCCGTGCTGATCGGCGAGGACCTGGGCCTCGACGTGGCGGGCCTTGTCGAGGTACTGCTCGACGAAGCACTCACCGCGGCCGAAGGCTGCGATGGCCTCGCGGGTAGCCGACTCGAAGAGTTCCGGGATTTCCTCGATGGTCTGCGCGACCTTCATGCCGCGACCGCCGCCGCCGAAGGCTGCCTTGATCGCAACGGGCACGCCGTACTGCTTCGCGAACTCGACGACCTCGTCGGCGTTCTTGACGGGGTCCTTGGTGCCGGCCGCCATCGGGGCCTTCGCGCGCTCGGCGATGTGCCGGGCGGTGACCTTGTCGCCGAGGTCGCGGATGGACTGCGGGGAGGGGCCGATCCAGATCAGGCCCGCGTCGATGACAGCCTGGGCGAAGTCGGCGTTCTCCGACAGGAAGCCGTAGCCGGGGTGGATCGCGTCGGCGCCGGACTTGGCCGCAGCGTCGAGGATCTTGTCGAACACCAGGTAGGACTCGGCCGAAGTGGTGCCACCGAGCGCGAACGCCTCGTCTGCGAGCTTCACGAACTGTGCATCGGCGTCCGGCTCAGCGTAGACAGCGACACTGCCGTACCCCGCATCCTTCGCCGCGCGGATGACCCGCACAGCGATTTCGCCGCGGTTCGCGACGAGCACCTTCGTGATCTGCGCGCTGGCATGACTGGGCACGGAGCCTCCTGCTATCGATCGTTAGGTTATTTCCGTCAAGCGGCAGTCTAAGCACCAATCCGCTAGACGATGTAACCGGATGGCTTCTACACATTACGGTGCCCACCTGAGCGTGCAACGCTACTCGCCGGTAGGTGGGACGTCCCGATCAGGGGCTCCGGAGCCCGGTGCAGAGGAAGCCACCACGTCGTGCATCAGTTCGCGTGTCCGGTGCAGGAAGCGGAGAACGTTCGCGGCCGCGACCGGATTGTCGGGGAAGCGAGCGGACATGTTCAGGCCCTCGGGGGTCCGGTTGATCCAGATGTAGACGTCGTGGGCGAAGCTCCGGCTGCGCAGCGCGCGAGCGTTCCACTCCGGCCACTGGGCGGCCATCGGAACGAAGCGCACATCCATGTAGGACACGACGAACCGCGGGCGGATGGGCACGCCGAGCAGTTCGCCGACACGGTCGAACGGCACGCGGGCGCTGGCGCGGGTGCGGCGCAATTCGCGCGCGGCGCGGGCGGTGAGCGTGTCGAAATCCGTTGTGCCCGTGAGGTCCAGGTCGATCGGGCTCACTCCGACGAACCAGCCGAGTGCGCCCGCCCACATCGGGCCCGTCCGGGTATGGGCGGGCGCGACGACACGGAAATTGTCGACGCCCGCCAATTCTCGGGTCGCCTGCCCGAGGCATGCGAGTACGCCCGCGAAGAAACCCGCGCCCGAGTCCTGACACCGCGCCGCGAACACGGACGCCTGCTTGTCGTCGAACCAGCGTTCCACCGCACCCTGCTGCGCGACGGTGTGCGGCGGGCGAGGGCCGATCGGGAGCGGGAACGACGGCGCGTGCCCGCCGCACACTTTCAGGGTGTGCTGCCAGATGCGTACGGCTTCGTGCTTGTCGTCGAGTCGCTCGGAACCGTCGCGTTCGGCGGCGCCGAAATCGATGTAGCTGCCGACGGGGAACAGTTCGGCGGGGCGGCCCGTCCGCTCCTCCTCGTACAGGGCGGTGATCTCGTGCGCCACCAGCACGATCGAATACCCGTCGATGATGGAGTGGTCGGCTCCGAAGAAGACCGTGAAACACGGTGCAGTACCGGAGAACCCGGATGAGTCGTCCGGGAGCCGTTCGAGCGTCGCGAAGACGTAGGCGGGCCACAGATGCGGGGTCGTGTAGTCGTCGAACAACCCGTGGAGGTGATCGCGGATGGTGTCGGGATCGCTGGGGTCGTGGCGGATGGAACGGAGGGAGATCCTGCCCGGGGGTGCGGTACGCCGGATGATCGGACTCTCCGCACGATCGGATCCGGTCAGGCGGGTATGGCTGCGCAACGGCTCGTGCCGGTCGATCCACCGTTCCAGCGCGCGGCGGAACTTCTCGGTGTCGATCTCACCGTCGATCTCGAAAGCGGTGCCCAGCCAGGATTCCCGGCCCCCGCCGTAGCGGGCACCACTCGAACGCCGCAGGTGCGCCTCGTGGATGTAGGAGGCCGGACGCGAGTCCTGCTGCCAGGCGTCGTCTTCTGCGCACGGCAGCCATTCGGTCAGGACCCCCGCCGAGATCGGGTAGTCGGCCAACTCGGTGAATTGCATCGACTTGCGGTTCCGCAGGACTCAGGAGCGGAGGTGACGTTTGATGCGCGACAGCATGGCGCTCATGCCGCGCAACCTCAACGGGCTCACGACGGCGGCCAAGCCGAGCGCGGAGTAGAAGTCGTCCGGCACGTCGAGGATCTCTTTCGCGCTGAGGCCGTCCAGCCCCTGGTGCAGGATCGACGCGAATCCGCGTGTGGTCGGAGCCTCGGCGGGAGCACTGAAATGCAGTGTCACGCTGGAGGGGTCGGCGGCGTCGACGGAGAGGAACAGCGGCGACTGGCACTCGGGCACAGGCTCCATCGCCGCCTCTTCGAGCTCCGGTGGGAGCGGCGGCAGTTCCCGGCTGAACTCGAGCAGGAGCTGTAGCTTGTCCTGAGCCTCGACGGCGGCGAAGTCGTCGACGATCTCGGCGAGAGGTGCGGGAATACTCATGCGACCGGCGCTGTTCCCGGCTCGTCGCCCTGGACGATCGGCACGCGCACCGCGTTGCCCCATTCCGTCCACGAACCGTCGTAGTTGCGTACATGCGGGTAACCGAGCAGGTGCGTGAGCACGAACCAGGTGTGGCTGGACCGCTCGCCGATCCGGCAGTACGCGATGACATCGGCGTCCTTGTCGACACCCGAGTAGATCTCGTCGAGTTCGGTGCGGGAGCGGAAACGTCCGTCCGGAGCAGCGGCCTTCGCCCACGGAATGGAGACCGCGGTGGGGATGTGACCGCCGCGCAGGGCGCCTTCCTCCGGGTAGTCGGGCATGTGGGTGCGCTCGCCGGTGTACTCCTGCGGCGACCGGACATCCACGAGCGGAACGCGTCCGAGATGGGACAGGACGTCGTCCTTGAATGCGCGGATCGGGGTGTCGTTGCGTTCGACGACGGGGTAGCCGCTCGTCGTGGCCGACGGGATTTCGAGGGTGGTGTCGCGGTTCTCGGAGATCCACGCGTCGCGGCCACCGTCGAGCAGGCGGACGTCCTCGTGACCGAAGAGCGTGAACACCCACAGTGCGTAGGCGGCCCACCAGTTCGACTTGTCGCCGTAGATCACGACGGTGTCGGTGCGGCGGATGCCCTTGCGATCCATCAGCGCCGCGAACTGCTCGCCGTCGATGTAGTCGCGCGTCACCGGATCGTTGAGGTCGAGATGCCAGTCGATCTTCACGGCGCCCGGAATGTGCCCGACGTCGTAGAGCAGCACGTCTTCGTCGGATTCGACGACCTTCATCTCGGGATGCCCGAGGTGCGCCGAGAGCCACTCGGTCGACACGAGACGAGCGGGATCCGCGTAGGCGGCGAACGACGAGTTGCTATCGGGTGCGACGGGCACTAAGAGCTCCTGGGGCAGTGGTGGCAGGTGCGCAGTCGATTCTAGGCGGTAGCGTTCGAGCACGTGACTCGCAGTCGATCCCACCACGCCGATCTCGGCTGCCGTGCCGACATCGACGTACTGGTGCGGCGGTTCTACGAGCGTGCGACGGCCGATCCGCTGCTCGCGCCGGTATTCGACGTTCTCGCCGTCGTCGGGCTCGACGACCACCTCGTCGTCGTCGGCGACTTCTGGGAACAGATCCTGTTCCGCACCACGCGTTACGACGGAGCGTTCATCCCCGTCCACCGCGCGCTGCACGGCCACCACGGCCTGACATCCGCCCGGTTCGAGCGCTGGCTCGCGTTGTGGACCGAGAACGTCGACGCGTTGTTCGCGGGGACGAATGCCGACCGTGCCAAGATCAAAGCCGAGGCGATGGCACGGTCGCTCGCCCGCTCGCTGAAGGTCGATATGTCGTAATATCCGCGCGGACGCCCGTGACGGGCAGACACGGCAGGGACCAGCAGACGCGGTAGTGCTGAACAGACGAACCGATCCGGGGCGCCCGGCGGCGACATACAGGGGTGTGCGGGAATGCCGTATTTCGGGTTGATCGTGATGATCGTGTGGGTGGCGTGCCTGATCGACGTGATCCGTGCCGACGAACACGAGGTGCGGCACCTGCCCAAGCCGCTGTGGCTGATGGTCGTGATCCTTCTGCCGCTGGTCGGCTCGGTGCTGTGGTTGCTCGTCGGACGGCCGGACGGGGTCGACCGGTCGCGGACGCAGAGGCCTGCGTCGGCGTTCCCCGAATACAACCGGCCCGGGCGGCAGGCAGGGCAGCAGCCCGAGACCGACGAGGAGTTCCTCCGGCGCTGCCGCGAACGCGCAGAACAGCAACGCCGTGTGGCCAGGGAGCAGGAGAAGCGCCGGCTGGAACGCGAGGGCGGCGCCGGGGCCTGAGCGCCGCTCAGTCGGAGACGGGCGCCTTCAGTTGCATCCACGCGAGCACATCGAGCACCCGCAGGGCCGGCACCGCGTCCGGCAATCCGGCCTGCTCCCGCAGCCCGACGAGGCGTGCCTGTAGCTCACCGTCGTTGTGCCGCAACGCTTGCCGGATCGGCTCGAGATGCGCCTGCTTGGTGTCGAGCACCTCGCCGACGACGCGATCGTAGATCGGGTAGAGCCGGGGCCGCTTCCGGGCGATCAGCTTCGACGCGACCGTGCGTCCGATGCTCGGCACCGTCCACAACGCCGTCTCCAGTTGCCACGCAGGGGAACGGGGCGTCATCTCGTCTGCTTCCTCAGCGAGATCGCGGTCCGGACCGATCGCCGCCAGCAACTCGGCGAACTCGTCGCGGCGTTCCCGGAGCACGATGTCGGCGCCGTCGGGCGAGACCTCGACCGAGAGAAACGTGACGGCGACGAGGTCGTCGGCGGTGAAGACGTCGGCGTCGCGTTGCCTCGTCCCGGTCGAATCCCACTCGTCCCAGAGCGCGCCGCTCCGGAGCCGGCCGGTCTTCCGCAGCGGCACTCGGAAATAACGCTCCAGCACGTCGAGTGCCGGCGCGTCGTCCCGGCCGGCGAGCACCTTGGGCAGCCGGATCGGCACGTCAGGCTTCTTCGGTCATGACGGCGAGGACGTGCTGCGCGAACCACCGATTGTGATACTCCTCATACGGACCCGCACCTTGGTCGGCCAGACGCTCGGCCAGAGGGCCGATGGTGGTCTCGTCGAGCGGAAGTGCGAAGAACTGTTCGTCGGCGCCGTCGTCGCTGAGAATCCAGTCGACGACCACCGCGTCGCCGTTCGCGGCGGCGTTGTCCGAGTCGTGGAACTTCAGCAGCGGATACCGCATCGACAACTGGTCCAGCGAGGAACCGGTCTGCTGGATCAACGCGGAAGTGGACGTCGTGAGCACCGTGCGGTAATCGACGGTCTCCCCGTCTTCCGTGTACCGCTCGACGTGCAGGACTTCCATCGGGCCGATCGCGAGCGTGAACAGCCGCTGGTGGTCTGCGGTTCTGCCCGCGGACGGAAGGCAGGTCAGCGTCCACCCGGACACTTCGTGGTCCGCCGGATCGTCGAACGCGGAGGCCAGGTACCCGGCCACCAGATCGACGACCACGTCGAAGAAGGGATCCTGGCTCAGCAGGACGAAGCTTTCTTGGGTCGCGGACCCCGCGATGTCGTTCATGACCGTCCTCGGATTCGGTGATGGGGATGGTCCGGAAATTCGCTCAGTTTTCGAGAGCCTCGATCGGGATGGCCGCGTTCTCGGTCCACAACTGCGCAACCGAGATGCCGACCCGGGCAAGAAGCGTGCGCACGAGGGGCAGTCCGATACCCACGACAGACGACGGATCGCCTTCGATGCTGTCGATGAACCAGCCGCCGAGACCGTCGAGGGTGAACGCTCCCGCCACCTCGAGCGGCTCTCCGCTCTCGAGGTAGGTCTCGAGTTCCTCTTCGGTCGGGGTGCCGAAATGGACAACGGTGCCGCTGTGGTCGGATGCCTCGGCAACGAGTTCACCGTCGTGGACCCGCAGCACGCTGTGTCCCGTGAGCAGTTCCGCGCTGCGACCCGCCATCATGTGCCAGCGTTCACGCGCCACATCGGTTGTACCGGGCTTGCCTTGCAGCACACCGTCGACGAGGAGCATCGAGTCGCAACCGATGACCACCGCGTCCTTGAGTCCGCTTTCCTCGAGGACCGGCAGGATCGCAGCGGCTTTCTCGCGAGCGAGTGCTGTGACGACGGCCGCCGGGGCCGTACCGGGCTCGAGTGCCGAGACGACGGCGTCCTCGTCCACACCGGAGACGTGGACGAGCGGCTTGACTCCGGCCGCGTGCAGCACCGACAGGCGGGCCGGGGAAGCCGACGCCAGCACCAAGCGCGGCATGTCAGAGCCGGTTCGGGTACGAGTACGGGGAGAACGGAGCCCGCTGGCGGTGCATGCGCGTCGGGTCGCCCCATGTCTCGGCCGGCGTGGTGTCTCCTGCGGGAGCCACGGACGCCGCAGCCGCCGCGAGCACGGAGACCAGGGCCGCGACCTCCTCGTCGGAGGGGTTGCCCTTGACGATGCGCACAGCGACGGCCGGTTCCGCGGCAGGCTCCGGCGTTTCCGCCGGGGACTGCCGGCCGGCCGGTTCGGGAGCCTGCCCGTCGGTGGCGTCGCCGAGCGCGGCGTCGGTCGCTTCGTCGAACTCCGTGTCGGTGATGATCTTGTCCTCTGCCGTCGCGGTCACTGCGCGCCACCCGCGTGCGCTGCCGCGAACTGGGTCGCTGTCATGTGGGTCCCTCTCGTTGAGGTCATCGCACGCCACCTGCGGCGTGCTACGCCGTTCGGGGCGTGGCGACGGGTGCGCGACCGCGTCCCGCCGGTGTCACCGG
>NZ_JAXION010000029.1:0-42092 GCF_049311045.1 Rhodococcus sp. 7Tela_A2
GGGGGGGGGGGGGGCCCGGGGGGCGCCCCCGGGCCCCGCGGGGCCCCCGGGGGGCCCGCGCACGCACTCCGTCGCGAACCGTCACAGGGGAATGTTTCCATGCTTCTTCGGCGGGAGCGAAACCATCTTCCGCTCGAGCAGTCGCAGCGCGGAGACGATCTGCCCGCGGGTGTGCGACGGCGGGATGACCGCGTCGACATATCCGCGCTCGGCCGCGATGTACGGGTTGACGAGGGTGTCCTCGTATTCGTTCTGCAACTGCAGGCGCAACGCATCGACGTCCTCGCCGGCTGCGGCGGCGTCCTTGAGCTGCTTGCGGTAGACGAATCCCACGGCTCCGGATGCGCCCATCACGGCGATCTGCGCGGTCGGCCACGCGAGGTTGACGTCGGCGCCCATGTGCTTGGAGCCCATGACGTCGTACGCGCCGCCGTACGCCTTGCGGGTGATGACGGTGATCTTGCCGACCGTCGCCTCGCCGTACGCGTACAGCAGTTTCGCGCCGCGGCGAATAATGCCGTTGAACTCCTGCTCGGTGCCGGGCAGGAAGCCGGGGACGTCCACGAGCGTGATGATCGGGACGTTGAAGGCGTCGCACGTGCGCACGAAGCGGGCGGCCTTCTCGGAGGCGTCGATGTCCAGGCAGCCTGCGAACTGGGTCGGCTGGTTGGCGACGATGCCGACGCTGCGGCCGTCGATGCGGCCGAAGCCGATGATGATGTTCCGGGCGCGCTCCGCCTGGACCTCGAGGAACTCGTCGTCGTCGAGGAGACGGCGGATGACCTCGTGCATGTCGTACGGCTGGTTCGCCGAGTCGGGGATGATCGTGTCGAGCTCGAGGTCCTCGTCGGTGAGCGAATCCTCGATCGCGCCGTCGATCGGATCGGTCGGGGCGGTACGCGGGGCAGCAGCCTGGTTGTTGCTCGGCAGGTACGACAGCAGGTCGCGGACGTAGTCGAGCGCGTCCTGCTCACCCTCTGCGACGTAGTGCGCGACACCCGACTTGACCATGTGGGTATGTGCGCCGCCGAGGTCTTCCATCGTGACGTCTTCGCCCGTGACGGTCTTGATGACGTCGGGGCCGGTGACGAACATCTGGCTGGTCTTGTCGACCATGACGACGAAGTCCGTCAGCGCGGGGGAGTACACGTGACCGCCCGCGGCGGGGCCCATGATGAGGGAGATCTGCGGGATGACGCCGGAGGCCTGCACGTTGCGGTGGAAGATCTCGCCGTACAGTCCGAGCGAGACGACACCTTCCTGGATGCGCGCGCCGGCACCCTCGTTGATACCGACCAGGGGACGACCGGTGCGGACCGCGAGATCCATGACCTTGACGATCTTCTCGCCGTAGACCTCACCGAGGCTGCCACCGAAGACCGTGGCGTCCTGAGAGAAGACGCAGACGTCGCGGCCGTCGATCGTGCCGTAGCCGGTGACGACACCGTCGCCGACGGGGCGGTTCTCGGCCAGACCGAAGTTCGTGCTGCGATGGCGGGCGAGAGCATCGAGTTCGACGAACGAACCTTCGTCGAGCAACGCGGTGATGCGCTCGCGGGCGGTCAGCTTGCCTTTGGCGTGCACCTTCTCGATGGCGGCCTCACCGACGGGAGCCTGAGCCGTGGCCTGACGATTGCGCAGGTCGGCGAGCTTGCCGGCGGTGGTGTGAATATCGGGCGTACTCGCCGCCTCGGACGCGGAGGGCTCCTGGACAGTGGTCATGGGCAGTCAGCTTAGCGAGCGTCACATGCCTGTGCCGCGCCGGTCCCGGTTGTGTTGAATTATTGAACTGGACCTACCGGCGGGTAGGGGATTTCGACCCACCCTAGGCTGGGCGCATGGCCGGAAACCGCGAAACGCCAGATCTCGCTTCCCTGCGCGCACCCCTCGACGTGGCTCGCCTGCGCAGCGCTCTCACCTCGGGTGGGAGCGGCGCGTTCTACACCCGGCTCGACGTGGTGGACGAGACCGGCTCGACCAACGCGGACCTGCTCGCCGTCGCAGGAACGGGCGCCGATCGCCGCGCGCTGCTGGCGGAGTTCCAGAGCGGTGGACGCGGCCGGCACTCGCGTACCTGGAACGGTGTGCCGGCGGCCCAGGTCATCGTCTCGGTGCTCGTGCGCCTGCCCGGGTGCCCCCTGCGCGACCTCGGGTGGCTGCCGCTGATCGCCGGGATCGCCACCGTCGACGCCGTGCGCTCGGTCGGCGGGGTCCCGGCACAGCTCAAATGGCCGAACGACGTGCTGGTCGGCGGACGGAAACTCGCGGGGATCCTCGTGGAGGTCGCGTCCACCTCACCGGAGCCGGCAGCCGTCGTCGGCGTCGGGGTCAACGTGACCCTCACGGCAGAGGAACTGCCCGTTCCGACCGCCACGTCGTTGTTGCTCGAGGACGCCGGCGATCTCGACCGGACGCTGCTCGCGGAGACGCTGCTGGCCGCGTTCGCCGACCGGATCCGTGCGTGGGCGCGCGCGGGCTGGAACACGGCGGGGCCCGCCGCCGCGTACCGCGAGCGCTGCGGCACGATCGGGCAGCAGGTGCGGGCGGTGCTGCCCGGCGACACCGAACTGCGTGGCCTCGCCGTGGACGTGGACGACCAGGGCCGTCTCGTGATCCGGCCGGACGGCGGCGGCGACACGGTGGCCGTGGCCGCGGGGGACATCACGCACCTGCGTCCCGCCTGACAACCACGCCGACGAGGCGGGCGGTCACCGGTATGTGCCATCGTGGGCGCCATGGGATATCCCGACGACGCGCTGGCACCAGGGGAAGAGCTGCTGCTCCACCGTCATCCGCACTGGAAGGCGTTGATCGTTCCGGCGGCAATTCTCCTCGTCGCGACGCCGCTCGCAGGCTTCCTGCTGGGGGTCGTTGCCGCTCGGCTCGACGGTGCCGCAGCGACCGTCCTGAGCGTGGCGGTCGTGCTGCTGTGGCTCGCGGTCGTGGTGTGGCGCTCCCTCGTTCCGCTCGTGAGCTGGCTCAGCACGCACTTCATCGTCACCGACCGGCGCGTGCTGGTTCGCACCGGTGTCCTCACGCACACGGGAATCGACATTCCCATGGGCCGGATCAGCAATGTCCAGTTCCGGCACGGGCTCGTCGACCGAATGCTCCGCACCGGAACCCTCGTGGTGGTCTCGGCTGCCGACGATCCGCTCGAGTTCGACGACATTCCCGAAGTGCGGCAGGTCCACGCCCTGCTCTACCAGCAGGCATTCGACGCGCAGGACCGCACCGCGGCGGAAACCCGCCCCGCGCGGCACCCGCACGAAGAGGACACCCGGCGCAAAGCGTGGTAATCCCGACAACCGGGCCATCGATCCGTACGCTGAATCCGTGACTGCCGTACTACTCGCCGAAGACGACGACGCCATCGCGGCACCGCTTTCGCGCGCGCTCGGCCGCGAGGGTTACGAGGTGACGGTCGAACACAGCGGCCCGGTGGCGCTCGAACGTGCGCTGTCCGGCGACTACGACCTCCTCATCCTCGACCTGGGCCTGCCCGGTATGGACGGTCTGGAAGTGTGCCGTCAGATCCGCGCGGATCGGTCCGAGCTGGCCGTCCTCATGCTCACCGCCCGGACAGACGAAGTCGACTTCGTCGTCGGGCTCGACGCGGGCGCCGACGACTACGTCGGCAAGCCGTTCCGGCTCGCCGAACTGATGGCGCGGGTCCGTGCCTTGCTGCGGCGCCGGGGCTCGGGCGAACAGGACGATATCGTCGACGTGTCGGGGATCCGGCTCGAACGAGCCGCCCGGCGGGTTCTCGTCGACGGGTCCGAGGTCGCACTCGCCAACAAGGAATACGAGTTGCTGCGGGTCCTGCTCGAACACGCGGGGCAGGTGGTCTCGCGCGACATCATCCTCGAAGAGGTCTGGGGTGACACCGATCTGCGGGGGTCCAAGACCCTCGACATGCATATGTCGTGGCTGCGTCGCAAGATCGGCGACGAGGGACCCGCGGGGGAACGACGCATCGCGACGGTGCGCGGTGTCGGTTTCCGTTTGAATACCGACTAGCGGCCCGCGCACGTGCGTAGTCGCATCCTCAATGCGGTGATGGCCACCGTTCTGCTCGTCGCCCTCCTGCTCGGTGTTCCGCTCGCCTATACGGCCTACCTGTTCGTGGAGGACACCGCGCGGCGCGACCTGCAGGACCGTCTCGGGCGGATGGCCGACGAGATCATTGCGCAGGAGGGTACCGGTGGCGTCGTGGTCGGCGGACTCGACACCAGTTCCCTGCGCCTTCTCGTTCCCGCCGACGGCCGGGTCGTGGTGGTCTACCCCACCCCGGAAAACGTGGCGGCGCGCCTCGACATCGGGGCACCCGTCGTGGAGTCCCCGATCGTGGAGTCGCTCTCGATGGGCACATCGGGTTCGCTGCGGATCGAGGTTCCGTCGGAGAGCCTGCGCACCCTCCAGCAGCAGGTGCTCGCGGCCGTGACATTGCTCGTGCTGCTGTCCGTCGCCGTCGGCGCACTCGTAGCGGTGGCGACCGCCCGACGGCTCGCCGACCCCCTCCGGGACGTGGCTCGTCGCGCCGCCCGGCTGGCCGAAGGTGACTTCCGGCCCGCCCCACGCCGCCACGGAATTCCGGAACTCGATCGCGTGTCCGACGTGCTCGACGCCGCAGCCGTCGAGATCTCCAACCGCCTGCAGCGCGAACACGGCCTGGTCGGCGACGTCTCCCACCAGTTGCGGTCGCGCATGACGGCGATCCGGCTGCGACTCGACGAACTGTCCACCCACGACGACCCGGCGGTCGTCGAGGAGGCCGAGGCCGCGATGGCGCAGGTGGACCGGTTGACCGCTGCGATCACCGACCTGGTCCGGCAGTCCCGCAACAGCGCCGCCGAACTCCGCACCGAGGTCTCTGTGGTGGGCGACCTCACCGGCGTGATCGCGGATTGGCGCGGCCCGTTCCAGGAGGCCGGCCGCGAACTGGTGCTGAGCGGCGACCCGTCGTTGCGCTCGTCGGTGACGGGATCACGGTTGCGTGAGGCGGTCGCGGTGCTCGTCGACAACGCACTCGTTCACGGTGGCGGAACGTGCACGGTCTCGGTGCGCTACGTCGCCACGCGCGGAGATTCGACCGTGTGTGTCGAGGTCAGCGACGAAGGCGAGGGAGTGTCCGACGACCTGGTTCCGCACATCTTCGACCGCGGCTTCTCCGGTGGCGGCTCGACCGGACTGGGCCTGGCACTGGCACGGGCGCTGGTCGAAGCGGACGGCGGGCGCCTCGAACTGCAACGTCGCAGACCCGCTCTGTTCGCGTTGTTCCTCGGCGCGAGCAAAGATCACGCAGCGCCGGAGCGGCGAACCCGGGAACCGAGATGATCCGGACGGCCTGCCCGCGCTCGGGATCGGATCAGGTCCGGGGCTCGTCGGTGAGTTCGCCGGGCACGTTCTCGGGGGTCATCTCCTCGGGGAAGACGAACCGCCGGAAGCAGTAGAAGCGGAACATCATCTGCAGCAGGTTGCCGATGATGTACGCGCTGACGAAGTCCGCGATGTTCTCGACCGTGAGGCTCACTTCGGGAACCCGCAGGTTGAACACGTAACTCGAGATGTACAGCGGGATGAAGGACAGGACCACGCCGATCCCGCTCACGAAGAAGAACAGGAACGCCTCGTGCGCACGCTCGCGGCCGCCGCGATTCTTGAAGGACCATTCGCGGTTGAGGACGTAGGAGCAGAGCACCGCGATCACACCGGCGATGATCTTGGCCGTGACGGGCTTCTCCGACAGAACCGTGAGCTTGAGGGTGTAGAAGATCGTGGAGTCGATGACGAACGTGGTGCCGCCCACGATCGCGAACTTGATGAGCTCGCGATGACGAACCAACAAGTCCCGAAGGGGCTGCGGAACTCTGTTCAGGGTTTCATCAACGAATGACACTCGGAGAAGTCTACGAAACGTTTGCGTGAATTCACGAACCTTGCGAGAAACTATCAGCCACGCCACAGGTTCGTATCGTGCGCGACGGCCGGGCGGCGCACACCCTTCCACGAGCGCCGCACGATGCCCGCGACGTGCGGTGACACCGCTGCGAGGCACCTGCGACGGCCTGTGACAACATGGTTACCCGTGACCGGCAGATCCGATTCGTCTCCTCGATCCGACACCCCACGTGCACTCACCGGCGGTATGCCGGTCGTCACCATGATCGGTGGGGGCCAGCTCGCCCGGATGACCCACCAGGCCGCAATCGCGCTCGGCCAGACGCTGCGCGTCCTCTCCGGCAGCGCGGACGAGCCCGCGGCGCAGGTCAGCCCGGATGTCGTGCTGGGGAGCCACAACGATCTCGACGCGCTCCGCCGCGCCGCCACCGGCGCACACGCACTGACCTTCGATCATGAGGGCGTGCCCACCGAGCACCTCGAGGTGCTGCAGCGGGAAGGCGTGAACGTGCTGCCGCCGCCGCAGGCACTGATCTTCGCGCAGGACAAGATCGCGATGCGGAACCGGCTCGGCGCGCTCGGGGCACCCATGCCGAAGTTTGCCGAGATCACCTCCGTCGACGATGCGATCGCCGCACTCGACACCCTGGGCCGGCCCTACGTGCTCAAGGCGGCACGTGGCGGATACGACGGGCGCGGCGTGTGGATCCTCGACGACCGCGCCGAACTCGAGCGTGTCGTCGCCGAGCAACTCGCCGCCGGTGTGCCGCTCCTCGCGGAAGAGAAGATCGAGTGGACGCGCGAGCTGTCCGCGATGGTCGCCCGGTCCCCGTTCGGGCAGGGCGCATCGTGGCCCGTGGTGGAAACCGTTCAGCGCGACGGGCAGTGCGCCGTCGTCATCGCGCCGGCACCGGACCTCCCCGCCGACGTCGCGGCCGCAGCCGAACAGCTCGCCCTGCGCATCGCCGGTGAACTGGGCGTGGTGGGAGTCATGGCGGTCGAGCTCTTCGAGACCCGGTCCGGCGAGTTGATCGTCAACGAACTCGCGATGCGCCCGCACAACTCCGGCCACTGGGGTATGGACGGCGCACGCACCGGTCAGTTCGAACAGCACCTGCGCGCGGTGCTCGACTACCCGCTCGGCGACACGACTCCGCTCGCCCCGGTGACGGTGATGGCCAACGTCCTCGGTGCTGCCGAAGCACCCGAGATGAGCATGGACGAGCGCCTGCACCACCTGTTCGCCCGGATGCCCGACGCGAGGGTGCACCTGTACGGGAAGGGTGAGCGCAAGGACCGGAAGATCGGGCACGTCAATCTGCTCGGCGATCCGAGCGGCTCGATCGACGACCCCGCGTACGTCGCCGCGGTGCGGGAGCGCGCCGAACGTGCCGCGCACTGGCTCTCGCACGCGGTCTGGACCGATGGTTGGAACGAACACACGGGAGACAACGGTGAGTGACGTGTCGCAGGGTGCGCAGGTCGGCCTGATCATGGGCAGCGACTCCGACTGGCCGACGATGGAGGCCGCCGCCGAGGCGCTCGCCGAGTTCGGAATCCGCTTCGAGGTGGGCGTGATCTCCGCGCACCGCACACCGCAACGGATGCTCGACTATGCCGCGAACGCGGCGGGCCGGGGAATCAAGGTGATCATCGCCGGAGCCGGTGGCGCCGCGCACCTGCCGGGCATGGTCGCGTCGGCGACGCCGCTGCCGGTGATCGGTGTGCCGGTCCCGCTCAAGTATCTCGACGGCATGGACTCGCTGCTGTCCATCGTCCAGATGCCCGCCGGAGTGCCCGTGGCAACCGTGTCCATCGGGGGCGCGCGCAACGCGGGCCTGCTGGCGGCACGGATCCTCGGCGCGTCCGATCCGGCGCTGCGCGAGCAGATGGAGCGGTTCCAAGCCGGTCTCGAAAAAATGGTGCTCGAGAAGGACGACGCGCTGCGACGCACGCTCCTCGGCTGACAGACCGCCGCCGTGCAGACGACGTCGCTGGTGGAACGATGGAACCGGTGGTCCCGGGCGCACGTCGGAACGGTCGACGCCGTCCTCGCGGGACCGATCGTGTTGTTCGCGGTGGCCGCTGCGCTTGCCGTCGACGAGAGCTCACCGGCGGTCGTCGTCGTGGCTCTCGCTCTGTCCGTCCCGCTCGTCTGGCGGCGCATGTATCCGGTGGCCGCGGGCGGAATCGTCGCTGTCGCCTCGTACGCGCATCTCGCGTTCCTGCCGGAACTCGGGCCCGGGACCGCGATCGCGGTTCCCGTCGCGGTGTACTCGCTTGCGGCCTACGCCCCGCGCTGGGCCGCGAACGTCGCTCTCGTCGCCGCGGTGGCGGGAGGCGCGGGTGCCGGGGCGCGGTATCTGTCCCCGCCGGGCAGCCGACCGTTCGACGTCGCGGTCATGGCGGTGCTGGTCGCCGTGTTCCTCGGCGGGATCTGGGCGTTCGGGCGAGTTCGCGGCCTGCGGTTGCGGGAGGTGACGTCGCTGACCGAACGGAACCGGCTGCTCGAACTCGAACGGCTCAAGGAAGCGGAACTCGCCGCCACCCAGGAACGCACCCGGATCGCGCGGGAGATGCACGATATCGTCGCGCATTCGCTCACCGCGATCATCGCGCAGGCGGACGGCGGACGGTATGCCGCCGCGCAGCACCCGGAGACAGCCACGGAGGTGTTCGCCACCATTTCCGAGACGGGCCGCGGCGCACTGACGGATATGCGGTCGCTGCTGTCGGTGTTGCGCGAGGACTCGCCACGGGAGTTCACCACGACACCCGGCCTCGGCGATCTCGGCGCCCTGATCGACCGGATGGGCGACAGCGGTCTCGACGTGACGTTCACCGAGACCGGAACGCCCCGCGAGGTCTCCGACGGGCTCGGCCTGTCCGTGTACCGCATCGTGCAGGAGTCGCTGACGAACGTTCTCAAGCACGCCGGACCGAGCGCACACGCCGAGGTGACCCTGGACTGGCGCCCGGACCGCCTCGTCGTGGAGACCGTCGACGACGGGCGGGGTGCGGCCGCGCGGGTGGGGGCGCGGGCCGGGGGGCCCGGGCGCCCCCCGCACCCCCCGCCGGGCCCGGTTGCCCGCCGGCCCCCCGGGGGCGGGGCCGCGCGCGCGAGACGGCGGTGGGTACCGTGTTCGCGTCACGGTCCCTGCCTAGGCTGACGGACGTGTCCGATCCCGAAGTTCCGATCCGCGTCGCGCTCGTCGACGACCAGCAACTCGTCCGCGCGGGTTTCCGCATGGTCCTCGAATCGCAGCCAGACATCGACGTGGTGGCGGAGGCGTCCGACGGAGCAGCGGCCGTGGCCGAACTCGCGCGTGTGCACGCCGATGTCGTCCTGATGGACGTGCAGATGCCGCGGGTC
Source organism: Rhodococcus sp. 7Tela_A2 (assembly GCF_049311045.1). Taxonomy (NCBI): domain Bacteria; kingdom Bacillati; phylum Actinomycetota; class Actinomycetes; order Mycobacteriales; family Nocardiaceae; genus Rhodococcus; species Rhodococcus sp. 7Tela_A2. Next base: position 9,275 of record NZ_JAXION010000029.1, read on the forward strand.
GACGGGATATCCGCGACCCGGATGCTGCTGGCGGAACCGGATGCGCCCAAGGTCGTGGTGCTGACGACCTTCGACAACGACGAGTATGTCGTGCAGGCCATCGCCGCCGGAGCCAGCGGATTCCTCCTCAAGGATGCGCCGCCCGAGGATCTGCTCGACGCGGTACGGACGGTGTACCGGGGAGACGCGATCATGGCGCCGCGCGCGACGCGGCGACTGCTCCGGCACATTTCACCGATGCTCGGAGCGTCCGCGCATCCGCCTGCCGCGCAGGTGGACGTGCCCGCCGAGTTGACGCCGCGTGAACTCGAAGTCCTGGTCGCGATGGCGCACGGGCTGACCAACGGCGAGATCGCGCAGCGGTTCGTGTTGTCGGAGGCGACCGTGAAAACCCATGTGGGGCGGGTGCTGGCGAAGACCGGTTCCCGCGACCGGGTGCAGGCGGTGTTGTTCGCGTTCCGGTCCGGTCTGGTGCGCCCCGACGAACTGCTCGGCGCGGGCGAGTAGGCCCGCGGTCGGACCGGGACACGGCGATGTGTCCTACCGTGGGATGACACGGCCCCACGAGGATCGCTCCGCGCTCCGATGCGCTGCGGCCGCCGGATTTCTACGGTCGAACCATGACAAAACCTGGTTCTTTCCTGCCGGCGTGTTCGGCGCACGACGTCGTGCGTGTCTACGGTCGCGGCGACGCCGAAGTGCGCGCCCTCGACGGGGTGACCGTCGCCTTCGAACGCGGCCGGTTCACCGCGATCATGGGGCCGTCCGGCTCCGGAAAATCCACGCTCATGCACGCACTCGCCGGCTTGGACGGAATTGACGCGGGCCGCGTGGTTCTGCACGGAGACGCGCGGCGGAGCGACATCGACATCAGCTCCGCGTCCGACGCGGTCCTGACCGGATTACGACGCGACCGCATCGGGTTCGTGTTCCAGGCCTTCAATCTGCTGCCGGTGCTCACCGCCCGCGACAACGTGCTGCTGCCGATGCGTTTGGCCGGAACGCGTCCGGCCCCCGAGTGGTTCGACGAAGTGATCGGCCGACTCGGTCTCACCGAGCGCCTGGACCACTTCCCGCACGAGATGTCGGGTGGGCAACAGCAGCGGGTCGCGGTCGCGCGCGCACTGCTGGCGCGACCGGACGTCATCTTCGCCGACGAACCCACCGGCAACCTCGACTCGCACTCCGGCGCCGAGGTGCTCTCGCTGCTGCGGTCCAGCGTGCGCGAAACCGGTCAGACCGTCGTCATGGTCACGCACGACCCGGTCGCCGCATCGTATTCCGACCGGGTCGTCCTGCTGTCGGACGGCCGGCTCGCCGGCGAAATCCATGAGCCCACAGCAGATTCCGTGCTCGAAACGATGCGCGATCTGAGCGCGGGCCCGGTGTCGGTCGGATGAGACATCTCGTTCTCGCTCAGGCACGGGCACACCGCGGCCGATACGTCGCGTCGGCACTCGCAGTGGTCGTCGCGGTCGCCTTCGTCGTCGCGACGCTCGTTCTCGGCAGCACCGTCGACTCCGCGATCACCACGTCGACGGCGGCGCAGTACGACGGTGCCGCCGCCGTCATCACCGAGTCCGACTCCGACCTCGACCCCGACGGGGTCCTCACCGCGATCTCGGCTGTGCCGGGCGTGGAAGCCTCTGCCCTCGATGTGACGGGCCCGATAAAGGTCGCCGGAACCGATGGTTACAGCACCGCATCGACGGTGTCGGGCGACGTGTCGTTGCGGTGGCAGCGACTCGCCGACGGGCGCTGGCCGTCCGGCCCCGGCGAGGTGACGGTGGGCTCGTCGTCGCGCCACGCGATCGGTGATTCCCTGGCGATCACCGATATCGACGGGAAACCTGCGGCCGGCGACGTCACGGTGGTCGGTACGGTCGACCTTGCGGGGTCACCCCTCGCGCTGGATTCGCGCCTCGTGTTCGGCGACGTCGCGCAGGTCCGGGCCTGGGCGGGGGAGTACACCGAGTGGGAGATCAGGGTCGCGGGCCGGGGCGGGTCCGCGCTCACCGACGCACTCGCCGCCGCAGTTCCCGGCGCGCAGGTCACCACAGGTGCCGACCGGGCGACCGCGGTAGCGGGAAGCTATGTCGGCGACATCGGGGTACTCCGCAACGTGCTGCTGTGTTTCGCTGCCATCGCGGTCGTGGTCGCCGGATTGGTCATCTCCAACACCTTCGCGGTCCTGCTCGCGGCCCGGACGCGCGAGTTCGCGCTCATGCGCTGTGTGGGCGTCACATCCGCGCAGGTGCGACGCAGCGTACGTGCCGAATCCGTGATCGTCGGCTTCGTTTCGGCGGTCTTCGGCGTGCTCGCCGGATGTGGTCTCGCTGCCGCGGTCGTCGCGGTCGCCCGCGCCGCGGACGTGCCGATCCCGCTCACCTCGATCGCGGTGACCCCCGGCGCGATCGGCCTCGGCCTGCTCTTGGGCACCGTGGTCACCGTGATCGCCGCGAACGGCCCGGCCAGGGCTGCGACACGCGTGTCCGCACTGGCTGCGATGCATCCGCTCGAGACCCAGCCGGAACCGGTGCGGGACACGTGGGTGCGCAGGGTGTGCGCACTGCTGGCGATTGCCGGCGGTGCGGCACTGCTCGGGATCGGAGCGGCGGTGGGCAACGTCCTGATGGCGTGCCCCGGTGGGCTGATGCTGTTCGTCGGCGTCATCTTGGCCTCCCGCCGGATCGTGCCGGCCCTGGTGGGGGCGGTAGGGCAAGCGCTGGCCCGGTTCGGTGGCCCCGTGGCCGCGCTCGCCGCCGGTAATGCCCGCCGCAATCCCCGTCGTACCGCGTCGACCGCGACCGCGCTGTTCATCGGTGTCACCCTGACCTCCACGATCGTGGTGGGCATCGGCACACTCAAGGCCGGCGCACCGGCCTTGATCGACGAGAACTTTCCCGTCGACGTCGCGGTGATGTCGGTTCCCGGCGCATCCGACGGCACCGTGGACCGGTTCAGCGCACTCGACGGTCTGCGCGCGGGAACCGCGGTCGCGAATACGACCGTCGGGGTCGGGGAGACCGAATTCTTCGTCACCGGGGTGGATCCGGACTCTGCCGCACAGACACTGCGGGACGACGTTCGGTTGCCGCAGCCGGGAACGATCGCCCTCGAACCGGCGCTGGCCGAGACGCTGGGAGTCCGTGAGGGCGAGGCGGTCACCGTGCGTGGCGACACCGGGTCGCGCGAACTCACGGTCGTGACGGCGGGCCCCGGTGCGCCCGACCTGATCACGCTCGCCGACCTGCAGGCCATCGATTCCGAGACTGCCGACACCGTCTGGTTGCGGCTGGACGACGGTCTGACCGACGACCGGCTCGTCGCGGTCTCGGACGACATCGCGCGGGTGGCGGCCGACATCTCACCCGGCAGCGAGGTGGTGGGCGCGGTGGCGAACCGCCAGATGCTCGAGAAGGTGCTCGACACGATGTTGCTGGTCGTCGGGGGTCTGCTGTCGATCGCGATTCTCATCGCACTGATCGGCGTCGGAAACACGATGGCTCTGTCCGTGATCGAACGGCGTCGCGAGACCGGGATGCTGCGCGCGCTGGGCCTGTCCCGGTCCGGGGTGCGCAGTCTGCTGGTGCGGGAAGGCGTGATCATCGCCGGCGTCGCGTCGGTGCTCGGGGTCGCTCTGGGCCTGCTGCTCGGCACGGCCGGGACCGCGTCCGTGATCGGCGCCGGCTACGTCACGCCGGGCGCCGTCCCGTGGGCGCAGCTCGTCGCAATCGTCGTGGCCGGGAGCATCGCAGGTGTGGTGGCCTCATTGATCCCCGCGCACCGCGCCGGCCGCACCAGCCCCGTGGCGGCGCTGACCGGCTGACGGTCTCTGCGCGGCGCCGCCGTCGCCGTGACGGCGGCACCGGATCGCTAGGCTCGGAACCGTGCCCCCCGAACGCAGGGTCCCGAGCCGCGCGGTCCGCGCATCGCGCGGTGTGCCGTCCGCGCGTGTCGCCACCGCGGCTGCATTGCTCTGGGCCAGGTTGTGGGGCGCCGCAGTGACCTTCGACGACGAGTGCGGCATCTACGTGTGCGCCGGTATGCGGGGCGGCTTCGCGCGCGGAGGGACGACAGTCGGCGGCGCGTTTCTCACCCGCGCCCAGCCGACCCGGCGGTTGCTGCGTCACGAGGCCGTCCACGCCGATCAGTGGGCACGATACGGTCTCGGGTTCGCCGTGCGGTATTGGTGGGAAGAGATTCGAAATCCTGGTTCTCGCAACAGGTTCGAGATCGAAGCAGGACTGGAGGACGGCGGCTACCGGAAGATCACCCGTCCAGGCGCACGGTGACCTTCTCGCTCACGACGCGCCGTTCCTCGGCGGCCGGGTCGGGACGGGAGACCTGCACGAGCGACGCGCCTGCCGTCAGCACGGCGAGCAAGCCGCCGATCAGCGCGTCGGGCGTCTCCCAGGTCCGTGACGAGAGCACCCGGTCCGCGGCGGTGATCCCCGCGCTCTGTGCGGCGTCGCGCGCGGCGGCGAGTACGCTGCCGGCGGAGCGCCCGTCGAGCACCGAGCCACCGTCGCCCGCCGAGCGGAACTGGTCGCCGTGCACCCGGACGTTCGTCGCGTAGTCGGTGACACCGGGCGGCAGATCCGCGACGGGCGCACCGAAGGCGTCCAGCGAGAGCGCGGCCACCTCCGGAACCTGTTCGACGTCGGCGAGACGATCGGGCGTCACGAGAGCCACTTCCACGTCGTCGGAGGGCTCGAGGACGACTTCGGCACCCGCCCACCACGTGCCGAGAAGCACAGCGGCAGTCTGCCAGTGCGCCGGAAGCAGGACCGCCACCTGCGCGCCGGGCAGCACACCGAACTCGTCACGCAGAAGGTTCGCCGTCTTCGCCGCCCAGTTGGCCAGCGTGACCGCCGACAGTTCGATCCGGGCTCCGGTCGCGTCGTCGTACCAGGTGATCCGCGGACCCGCCGGATCGGTGGTGAGGATCGGTTCGAGCAGGGTGTCGGTCAGTGTGGTCACATCTACCTCGTTCGTCGGGCGGTGGTTGGTTCGCGTGTCGATCGCGGGCGGCCGGCGGTGCGGTCAGTTGACGCAGCGCGGGCCCTCCGACCCTGCGTCGATCGGAGGCGCGGCCGGAGCAGGTGTGGCGGTGCCGTCCGCGGGGGTCAGGCCGGACGAACTCGAGGTGGTGGTCGACTCCGAACCGGCGAAGGTCGAGGTGCCGGGACCGCTGTAGTCACCGGCGAGCACCACGCGCACCGTTCCCTCGGGCAGCGTCGGATCCGTCGCCGTGTCGAGCCCTCCGAGCGCAGCGGCCACCGCGCGCGTCTCGTCGGACTCCTCGCCGGCGCCGTACACGGTCGACGACGAGACCGCCGAGCCGGTGTAGTTGCCCACCTCGCCCTCGATGTACCCCTCGGACGAGAGTTCGGCCGAGACCACCGACGCGAGGCCGGCCACGTCGCCGGCGTTCGTGACGTCGACGGTCACTGTCGACGGCTCGATGTCCGGTGCCGGTGTGGCGGACGTGGTCCTGTCGTCGTCGGGTGCCCGATCGTCGGAGGTGCGTCCGACCAGACCCGCCACGAAGTCTCGTACCTCGTCGGGGTCGACCTGCACCACGGATTCGCCGTAGTCGGTCATCGCGTTGATGTCCTCCACGGGGATCGTCGAGAACGTCACGTCGCCTCCGGCGAGGCCTTGCAATTGGGTCGCCAGATCCATGATGTCCCAATCGGAGTCGAGCACGACCGACCGCTGCACCGCTGCCGTCAGCTGATTCACCTTCGACGGGTTGCTCAGGGTCTTGGCGCTGAGCACCTTCTGCGCGAGCGACGCCATGAACACCTGCTGGCGAACGATCCGATCGAGATCCCCGCGGGGCAGACCGTGTCGTTGCCGCACGAAGCTGAGCGCGTCGGGGCCTTCGAGCGTCTGTTGTCCGGCATCGAACCGTGCGCCGGAGAGAGGCTCGTCGACGGGAGCGTTGAGGCACACCTCCACACCGCCCACCGCGTCGGTCAACAGCACGAAGCCCAGCAAGCCGACTTCGGCGTAATGGTCGACGGTGACGCCGGTCAGGTCGCCCACGGACTCGATGAGCGCTTCCCGGCCCGCCTTCGTCGACTCGGTCTCTGCCTCGGCGGCGTCGGAGCCGGACTCCACCAGTTCCAGCCGTGTCGTTTCCTTCGTTGCGCCGTAGGCGGCGTTGATCTTCGACATGCCGATGCCGGGAACATCGACGTAGGTGTCGCGCGGGATGGACAGCGCGGTCGCGGAACGCCCGTCGTTCGGCACCCGGATCATGATGATGGTGTCGGTGTTGTTGGCGACCTCCTCGCCGGCGCGCAACGCGTCGAGTTCGCGCTGCGACAGCGGGTTGCCGTGCGCATCGGTGCGGCTGTCGGTGCCGACCAGCAGAATGTCGACCGCACCGTCCTCCCCGCCGCCGAGGCCGAGACCGCCGATCGATGCGAGCGAAGACCGCAGCGAGTCGATCCGTTGCCAGGCGATGCCGGTGACCACGAGTGCGAGAGCCGCGGCGACCGCCGCGATCATCTGCAAGGGCCGTCCGGTGAAGACGCGGGGTGCCGCGGCGACCGCGGGGCGACCGGGATCGCCGCTCCGGCGGGGCCGGCGCGGTCGTCTGCCCGTGGCGGCGGCCGCCCCGGGACCGTCGGCGATCGGTGTTCCACCCGCGCGAGAGCGGCGGCCGCCCGTCGGGCGTCGCCCGCCGGTACGGCGGCGGGGCGGCTCTGGCGGCACCTGGTCCTCCTGTCGGGTGGATCGCTTCTGTCGTGTCGAGCACTGCTGTTGTATCGCGCACTGCTGTCGTGTCGAGCACTGCTGGGCAGGCTGATGTCGGGTGTCCGGACTTCCCCTGAAGGCTACTGGGGCGGGTGCTCCAGGGGCACGCACCACTCCGGCGTGCCAGACTTCACAGCGTGTCCACCCTCCTCGTCACCGGTTCCCACGGACAGCTGGGCCGTGCGCTCCTCGCCCGGGCTGCCGCATCCGGGATACCCGTTCGAGGCGTCGGTTCCACAGAGATGGACATCACCGATCCGGTAGCCACCGCCGCGACGATCGAGCCGGGTGCGGTGGTGATCAATTGCGCCGCGTACACCGCGGTCGACGCAGCGGAAAGCGACGAGGCCCGCGCGGCAGCCGTCAACGGAACGGGGCCCGGGGTGCTCGCCGCGACCTGTGCGGACAAAGGTGCCCACCTGATCCACGTTTCCACCGATTACGTGTTCGCGGGCGACGCGACCGAGCCGTACCGCACGGACGCCGCGACCGGCCCGCGCACCGCGTACGGACGGACGAAACTAGCCGGCGAGCGCGCGGTGCTGGGCACGTTGCCGTCGGCGCATGTCGTGCGCACCGCATGGGTGTACACGGGAGACGGCACGGATTTCGTGGCCACCATGCGGCGGCTCGAGCGTGAGCGGGACACCGTGCGGGTCGTCGACGACCAGCGTGGATCGCCGACCTATTCGCACGACCTCGCCGACGGACTGCTCGAGCTCGCCGCTCGGACGGATCTGCCCGGCGGCGTGCTGCATGCCACCAACGGCGGCGACGCCACCTGGTTCGACCTCGCGCAAGCCGTGTTCGCGGAGGTCGGCGCAGATCCGGTACGGGTGCAGCCGTGCGGGAGCGACGAGTTCGTGCGGCCCGCCCCGCGCCCGGCGTATTCGGTGCTCGACGGCGGGGGGTGGGCACGTGCCGGTCTCACGCCCTTGCGACCGTGGCGAGACGCGCTGCACGCGGCCATCGGATCGGTGGACACGCGCAGATGACCTGCGAGTGCGCAGCCTGTGTTTCACCGCACACCGAGAGGGTCGCTATGGTTGCCCGCGTGGATTCGACGCTGGCCGTGGTGACGGTGACGTACTCGCCCGGCGAGCACCTCGAGAACTTTCTGACTTCGCTCGCCGGAGCGACCGAGCGCCCGACGCGGGTGATCATGGCCGACAACGGGTCGACCGACGGTACGCCGGAGGCAGCTGCGGTCGCGCATCCGAACGTGGAGCTCCTGCGCACCGGCGGCAACATCGGTTACGGCGGCGCGGTCAACCGTGCCGTTGCCGAGATCGAGTCGTCGGTCGAGTTCGTGGTGGTCGCCAACCCGGACGTGCGATGGGAACCGGGGTCGCTCGACGCGCTGATCGAGGCGGCCGGCCGGTGGCCGCGAGCCGGCTCGCTCGGCCCGCTGATCCACGAGCCCGACGGAAGCATCTACCCGTCCGCTCGTTCGGTCCCGACCCTCGCATCCGGTGCCGGGCACGCGCTCCTCGGAACGGTGTGGCCCGCGAATCCGTGGACCCAGCGGTACCGCCAGGAGAACGAGGAGATCAGCGAACGGTCCGTCGGCTGGCTGTCCGGATCGTGCCTGCTGCTGCGCCGATCCGCATTCGACGCCATCGGCGGATTCGACTCGCGCTACTTCATGTACATGGAAGACGTCGACCTGGGCGACCGGCTGGGCCGCGCCGGGTGGCTCAACGTGTTCGTTCCGTCCGCGCACGTGACCCACGCCAAGGGCCACGCCGCCGGGCGACATCCCGAACTCATGCTTCCCGCACACCACGAGAGCGCGTACCGGTTCCAGGCCGACCGTCATCCGCACAGGTGGCAGGCGCCGCTGAGATGGGCACTGCGGGGCGGACTGCTCGTGCGATCGAAGCTTGCGGTCGCGGCCGCGGTGCGTGAGCGCGCCAGGGCAAGCGCCGAGCCGGACGTTCAATCCGGCAACGACACGAAACAGGGGAGACCATGACCAGTGCTGCAGCATCGCATACCGATGCGGTGATCCTGGTGGGCGGCAAGGGCACGCGGCTGCGACCGCTGACGTTGTCGGCACCGAAGCCCATGCTGCCGACCGCCGGGGTGCCGTTCCTGGTCCACCTTCTTGCACGGATCCGCGAGGCGGGGATCAAGCACGTGGTGCTCGGCACGTCGTTCAAGGCAGAGGTCTTCGAGGAGCACTTCGCCGACGGCTCGGACTTCGGCCTCGAGATCGAGTACGTGACCGAAACCGAGCCTCTCGGTACCGGCGGCGGTATCCGCAACGTGCTGCCCAAGCTGCGCGGCGACCACGTGATGGTGTTCAACGGCGACGTGCTCGGAGGCACCGATCTCGGCGCTGTGCTCGACACCCACGTGCGCAACGAAGCGGACGTGACGATGCATCTGGTGCGCGTCGGCGATCCGCGTGCCTTCGGGTGCGTGCCGACAGACGCCGACGGACGGGTGACGGCGTTCCTCGAGAAGACACAGGATCCGCCGACCGACCAGATCAACGCGGGCTGCTACGTCTTTCGCCGGGAGATCATCGAACAGATCCCGGAGGGCCGGCCGGTGTCGGTCGAGCGGGAGGTCTTCCCGACCTTGCTCACCGAGGGCAAACGCGTCTACGGCCACGTCGATGCCGCCTACTGGCGCGACATGGGGACGCCGGAGGACTTCGTGCGCGGTTCCGCCGACCTGGTCCGCGGAATTGCGCCGTCGCCCGCGCTGCACGGGCCCCGCGGCGAGTCGCTGGTGCACCCGAGTGCCTCGGTCGGTCCGGGCGCGCTGCTGATCGGCGGCACGGTCGTGGGGCGCGGAGCGGAGATCGGCGCCGGCGCGCGCCTCGACGGTGCGGTGATCTTCGACGGCGCCCGGATCGAGGCCGGGGCGGTGATCGAGCGGACCATCATCGGATTCGGTGTGCGCGTGGGTCCACGGGCGTTGATCCGGGACGGCGTGATCGGCGACGGCGCCGACATCGGAGCCCGGTGTGAATTGTTGCGCGGTGCGCGGGTGTGGCCGGGGGTGCAGCTCCCGGACGGGGGCATCCGGTTCAGCACGGATGTGTGAGAGGTTTCAGTGGGATTCGAACGTTATGTGGCATTGGGTGATTCGTTCACCGAGGGTGTAGGCGACCCGGATCCGTCCCGGCCCAACGGGTTACGCGGCTGGGCCGATCTCGTTGCGGAGCAGCTTGCGCTCGCGAGCGACGACTTCGCCTACGCCAATCTCGCGATCCGGGGGCGGTTGCTGCGTCCGATCATCGACGAGCAGGTCGACACCGCGGTGGCGATGAAGCCCGATCTGGTCACCATCTACGCCGGTGGCAACAATCTGATGCGGCCCAAGGTCCACTTCGACGATCTCGCCGCCGATTACGACGAAGCGATCGGCCGACTGGCCGCCACCGGCGCCCGGGTGCTGATGTGGACCGCGTACGACGGCAGCTGGGCGCCGGTGTTCGGCGCGCTGCGCGGACGCTGGGCCGTGTACAACGAATTGATCCGGGAGATCGCCGACCGGCACGACGCGACCATCGTCGACTTCTGGCGCTTCTCCGAATACCGCGATCTCCGGATGTGGGACCCCGACCGGTTGCATCTGTCGCCGGCGGGCCATCACAACATGGCGCTCCGGGTACTCGATATCCTCGGCGTCTCCCACAGCCTGCCGCTCGTCCGGCTCGACGCGCCGGTGCCTCTGACGCCGACGGCGCAGCGCGCCGACGATCGCCGGTGGATGCGCGAATTCCTGTTCCCCTGGGTGGGGCGCCGGCTGCGCGGACTCTCCTCCGGTGACGGAGTGACGCCGAAGTACCCGTCGCTCACCCCGATCGGGGTCTGACCCGCGGGTTCGTCAGCGCCGCGCGTACGCGAGCCGCACGAGGTGGTCGATCGTGTCGCGCTCGGCGCCGGGCGGAAGTGCGTCGACGGGCCACCACCGCAGATCGGTCGACTCGTGGCTGCGTACCGGTTCGGCGCCGGCGGGTGCCGTCACCAGGAACCGCAGGTCCAGGTGGCGGGTGGGAACGCCGAGCGAGCACGTGATCGGATGCGTGTGCGCCGAGAGCAGTTCGGGGTCGATCGTCAGACCTGCGATCCCGGATTCCTCGGTGGCTTCCCGCAGCGCTGCGTCGACCACGGTCTCGTCGGACTCCTCGCAGTGCCCCCCGAGCTGGATCCACCGGCCCACCCGCGGATGCAGTGTGAGGAGCACGTTCCGGTGGTCGGCGTCGAGTACCAGCGACGACGCGGTGATGTGCCCGGGCACGTGCGCGCGCAGGCATCCGTCCGGTGCGGAGTCGAGAAACGCGAGCATCGTGTGCCGCAACGAATCCGCGTCGGCGGAGTCGGGATGCCACGCGGTGAGGCGATCGACCGCGGACCGGTGCAGGGAACGTGACGACATCGCTACAGCTCCACGAAGGCGGGTCCGGGATCGGCGGGCTCCCGGGGCGACGGGTCGTCGAGGGGATATCCCACGGCGACAGCTCCGAGCGGTGACCAATCGGCCGGCAGCCCGAGTTCGTCGCGGACGACCTGGGGCGCGAAGATCGTCGAACCGATCCAGCAACTGCCGAGCCCGCGGGTCGCGAGGGCGACGAGAAGGCCCTGAACCGCGGCGCCCGCAGCGACGGTGAACATCGTCGCCTCGGCGGCGGTGCGTTCCGCGTCGGGATAGTGGTGGGCGCCGTCCGGAACCCAGAAGGGAACGACGATTTCGGGGGCGTCGTAGAGGATCGAGCCGCGAGAGAGCCGGCGCTCGATCGCGACCGGATCGAGACCGTCGCGTTCGAGGTCGGCGGCCCACTGCTCACGCATGCTGTCGAGCAGGCGTCGCCGGACCTGCTCGGTGCGCACCCAGACGAATCGCACCGGGCGAGTGTGGTGAGGCGCGGGTGCGGTGAGCGCGTCCGCGACGGCTTCGCGAAGATCCTCGGGATCGACCGGTTCCGAGGCGAATTCGCGCACCGAGCGACGCAACAGCAGTGCTTCGCGGCGTCCGCGTTCGAGGGCTTCGGCGGTGCCGAGCCAGAACAGGTCCTCGTCGCCGCTGCGGATGAGTGCGCGTGCGTCGGAACCGTCGTCGGGCAGATCGAGTCCGCGGACCACCGCGACGGGCACGCCGCCGAGCTTGCCCTTGACGAGATCGCCTGCCGCGGCGATCTCGTCGGCGACGGCCACCGCCGTCACGAGCAGTTCGTTGCCCTGGGCGTCGCGCGAGCCGGCGTATTCGTGCAGTACCGGCAGACCGGCGGAACCGATCGCGGCGTCGGTCTGGCCGTTGCGCCAGGCGCGGCCCATGGTGTCGGTGACCACGACCGCGACGGTGACGCCGAGCAATGCGGAGAGACGGTCGCGCCGCGCGGCCGCGCGCGCGTCGGGATCTTCGGGCAGGAGCGCGAGTTCGGCGCCGTCGACGTTGGAGCCGTCGATCCCCGACGCGGCCTGCACGATGCCCAGCCGGTTCTCGGTGATGAGGGTTCGGCCCTTGCGGGCGAGCACACGTACTGCCTCCTGGTCGACCAAGCGGCGCCGCAGGGCATCGCGGGCGTCGGGATCGGTGGGCGCGGAGACGATCCGGCCTTCGACCTTGGAGATCACCTTGCTCGTGACGACGACGACGTCGCCGGTCGTCAGCCAGGGTGCCGCGGCGGCGATCGCGGCGGCGAGGTCGTCGCCGGGGCGGAATTCGGGAAGCCCGGGCACGGGCAGGATTTCGAGGGGCCCGCCGGGGGCATGGTCACGCACCGAGGCGTGGGGCGCGGCGTCGGGGGACATCACAGGGTTACTCCAGCGAGTTCCAGAGCGGCGCGGGCCATATCGGCGGTCGCGTCGGGGTCGGTCATGAGCAGCGGGACGGAGCGGACCTCCACGCCCGGAACGTCGGCGCTGTCGGTGTCGTGCACGAGCCAGCCGTCGAGGATGCCCGTACCGTTGCGGCCGCCGTAGTAGCGGCCGACCGCTTCGGCCGTGGTGTCGACGCCGATGACGTCGAGGCACGCGTCGGCCATGCCGCGCAGCGGTTTGCCGCCGACGACGGGGGAGAGGCCGACGACTTTCGCGTTCGTCGTGCGCAGCGCGCCGCGCACACCCGGGATCGCGAGGATCGCACCGATGCTCACCACGGGGTTGGACGGTGCCAGCACGACCGCGTCGGCGTTCTCGAGGGCGTCGAGGACTCCGGGGGCGGGCTTCGCCTCGTCGGCGCCGATATGCGCGAAACTGTGCGTCGGGACCTGAGCGCGGTGGCGGACCCACCACTCTTCGAAGTGGATCGCGCGCTGGAGGCCGTCGGCGGGATCGGTGATGACCACGTGGGTTTCGCTGCGGTCGTCGGACACCGGCAGCAGTGTGACGCCGGGCTTCCACCGGGCGCACAGCGCCTCGGTGACCGCCGAGAGCGGGTACCCGGTGCGCAGCATCTGGGTGCGGATCAGGTGGGTCGCGATGTCGCGGTCGCCGAGACCGAACCAGTCGGGAACGGCACCGTACGCGGCGAGTTCTTCCTTCGCGTTCCAGGTTTCGTCCACACGGCCCCAGCCGCGCTCCTCGTCGATTCCGCCGCCGAGGGTGTACATGCAGGTATCGAGATCGGGGCAGATCCTCAGCCCGTGCATCCACACGTCGTCACCGACGTTGACGATGGCGGTGATCCGGTGGGGTGCGTCCGGATTCGTGTCGGCGCCGGGCGAGATGCCGAGAAGTTGGCGCAGACCTGTGAGAAAACGCGCCCCACCGACACCCCCGACCAATACAGTCACATTCACGGGGCAAGCCTAGGCGGTGCGCGCCGTACCCGGTTCAGCGACGTCCGAAACCGGAAGTGGCAAAGTCGTCGATAGTAAGCGACGGTTATCCCACAGCTTGACCGCGACACGCCCGACGTGTCTAATCACATACGTGTCATTCCGAGTTTTCGGATCGAGATCGATTGCGGGGACCCGCTTTCGAACGAAGGTTCGAGGGGTGGCCGCGGGGGAGATCCCCGGTCCAAAGATCGGCGCTGCAGTTGAGGAGGCGACCTATGGCCGACGAGCGCGAGGGATTCGAGATCGTTCGGATCGGAACTGCAGTCGAGAGTGTCTGTGACGAGCCGGATAGTGGGGCACCGATCCTGAATCTCGTTTCGGGATTCGACGACCTCATGGAGGGCGACGAACAGTGGCAGGAGCGCGCACTCTGTGCGCAGACCGACCCGGAAGCATTCTTCCCCGAGAAGGGTGGTTCCACACGGGAGGCCAAGCGCATCTGCCTGGGGTGTGAAGTTCGGGGCGAATGCCTCGAGTACGCCCTCGCTCACGACGAGCGGTTCGGTATCTGGGGTGGACTGTCGGAAAGGGAACGGCGGCGCCTCAAGCGCGGCATCATCTGACGGGACGCAGGGTCCGGTACGGGGAGTTCGGGCCCGGGTCCGGTATTCCAGGGAAGCCGCGTGGCGAAGGCCGGGTTGATCGACGGGGGTCGAGCAACCCGGCTTTCGTCTGTCTGCGTCGGTCTTCCCGAGTCGCCGTCGTGTTCGTCGGCGCCGACGGGGTGGAACCGAGGTCACTCCTCCTCGTCGAATCCTCCGAGTCCGGGGTCGACGACCTCCGGTTCGATGCCGAGATAGGTGGCGACCTGGTGCACCAGCACGTCGTGGACCAGATCGGCAAGATCCTCCGGGTCTTTCGCGCGGAGTTCGAGCGGCCGGCGGAAGAGCACGATGCGAGCGCGGGTGGCGGCACCTCGGCGATCGATGCCGGCGGGCACGAGACGCGACAGCGGGACCGGTCCGTCCGCAACCACCTCGTCCGGCCAGTTGACCGTATCGGGATCGCGAGCACGGATCTTGGGCACTTCGTCGACTGCGATGTCGAGTTTGGTGAGGCGCGCGTGCCAGCGCGAGTCGATGGGGGCGAACGCCGTCAGCACCAGAAGGTCGAACTTCTCGGCTCTCGACTTCCACACGGGGAGTTCGTGCGGAAACACCGGCCCCCGAATTCCCCGGCCGCGCCGCGTCACGGATCGGGACGAGAGCGGGCGGGAACGACGTGCACGGGCCATGTAGTGGACACTACGACACGAAAAATCCGTGGGCTCGAAACGGTGTGTCCGAATAGTCCCGGGGGCTCCGGCGCGCTACGCTCCCTCCCGTGAGAACACTGCGTCGATGCTGCCGGCCTGGGTGCAAGAACCCAGCTGTTGCGACGCTGACCTACGTGTACTCGGATTCCACCGCTGTCGTCGGTCCACTGGCCACCGTTGCCGAACCTCACTCGTGGGACCTGTGCGAAACGCACGGTTCGCGAATCACCGCCCCCAAGGGGTGGGAACTGGTGCGGTACGAGGGTGCTTTCTCGTCGGGTACGCCGGACGAGGACGACCTGACAGCGCTGGCCGAGGCCGTGCGGGAAGCCGGACTCGGTGAGCGTGTCCGTGGTGAAACCGACGCTGCGCAACCGGAGAGTTCGCCGCGCGTCGCAGTCGCTCCCGCGGGGCGAACAGGACGCCGCGGTCATCTGCGGGTCCTTCCCGACCCCACGTCCTGACGGCTTCGCACTAGGCTGACCACGGGCCGTGTCACGAAGGATGGCGCGGCTCGAGTCGAGTAGCAGGAGCGGAACAAGTGGCGAGATCTGCCGAGTCGGTGTCAGCCGTGATCAAGGCGTACGACGTCCGAGGTGTCGTGGGGGAGCAGATCGACGAGGACTTCGTCCGCGAGGTCGGAGCCTCGTTCGCGCGTCTGATCCGGAGCGAAGGCGCCTCCGACCGTGTGGTCGTCGGGCACGACATGCGTGAGTCGTCGCCGAAGCTGTCGCAGGCATTCGCCGACGGGGTCACCGCACAGGGCCTCGACGTCGTGCTGATCGGGCTGGCCTCCACCGACCAGTTGTATTTCGCATCCGGGTTGCTCGACGCGCCCGGTGCGATGTTCACCGCGAGCCACAATCCGGCGGCCTACAACGGCATCAAGCTGTGCCGCGCGGGCGCGAAGCCGGTCGGGCAGGAGACGGGACTCGCGATCATCTCCGCCGAACTCGTCGACGGCGTCCCCGAGTACGACGGAACGCCCGGTGTCGTGAGCGAGCGCGACGTGCTCGCCGACTACGCGTCGTTCCTCCGCGGGCTGGTGGATCTGTCGCAGATGCGGCCGCTCAAGGTTGCGGCCGACGCGGGCAACGGAATGGGCGGGCACACGGTGCCCGCGGTCTTCGGTCCGCTGCCCATCGATCTGGTGCCGCTGTACTTCGAACTCGACGGCACGTTCCCCAACCACGAGGCCAACCCCCTCGATCCCGCCAATCTCGTGGACCTGCAGCGGCTCGTCGTGGAGTCCGGCGCCGACGTGGGCCTTGCCTTCGACGGCGACGCGGACCGGTGCTTCGTCGTCGACGAGCGCGGCGAACCCGTCACCCCGTCGGCGGTCACCGCCCTCGTCGCAGACCGGGAACTCGCGAAGGAGCCGGGAGCGACGATCATCCACAACCTGATCACCTCCCGCGTCGTGCCCGAACTCGTCCTGGAGCAGGGCGGCGTTCCGCTACGGACCCGGGTGGGGCACTCGTTCATCAAGCAGCAGATGGCCGAGACCGGCGCCGTGTTCGGCGGCGAGCACTCCGCGCACTACTACTTCCGCGACTTCTGGGGCGCCGACTCCGGCATGCTCGCAGCGCTGCACGTCCTCGCGGCTCTGGCAGCGCACGACGGCACGCTGTCCGACCTCATGTCGTCCTACGACCGGTACGCGGCATCGGGCGAGATCAATTCCACGGTCGCCGATGCGGCCGACCGCACCGAGGCCGTCATCGCCGCGTTCTCCGACCGCGCCACGTCCGTCGACCGCCTCGACGGCGTCACCGTGGACCTTCCGGATCATGCGTGGTTCAATCTGCGCGCCTCGAATACCGAACCGCTGCTCAGGCTCAACGTGGAGGCGCGGACCCAGGACGAGGTCGATGCCCTGGTCGAGGAGATTCTTGCTGTTGTGCGTGCGTGACGTAGGTAGTCGCGCGGGGAATAATCGAGGTGCTCGGCGTCGGGGTGGGGGCCCCAGGGCGGGCGGAAGGAAGGTGACGCGGTCGTGACGGCACCCTTGCCGCTGTTCGACTTCGACGACGTGGACGGAGTGATCGCAGCAGACGTCGACGGCGTCCTGCGCAGCGCCGCTCTCGGCGGAGCGCAGATCCGTGCGGTCGCCACCGCCGTCGACGAACGGCTTCTGGACGGCCTCGCCGATGTGCGGCCGCGCAGCGTGGTCTTCGTCGGCACCGACGCACGGTCGAGCCGCGCCGCCGAACTGGTCCTGTCGTTGTTCGCCGAGCACGCCGCTGCCCCGTTGGTGTACGCCCCGGAGACACCGCCGTGGGTGGGTGCGCTGGACGTCGTGGTGGTGGCCGGAAACGATCCCGGCGATCCGCAACTCGCACGATCGATCGATGCGGCCCTGAGGCGCAGCGCCGAAGTGATCGTCGACGCCCCCGACGAAGGTCCCGTGCGGGCTGTCGCAGCCGGACGGGCGGTGCTCCTGGCTCCGCGCGTGCAGGTGCCGGCTCGGTATGCGCTGGCACGGCACGTCGCCGTGTTCTACGCCGTCCTCGCGGTCATGCGCGACGTGCTGCGGGGGGACGCCCTCCGGGTGGACCTCGCCCGGCTCGCGGACGCGGTCGATCAGGAGGCGCTCCGCGATCACCCCTCGAACGAGGTGTTCCACAATCCGGCGAAATCCCTCGCGGTACGCATGCAGTCGCGGCGGGTCATCGTCGCGGGGGACCGTCCGGTGACTGTCGCGCTGGCACGACACGCGTCGGAGTCGCTGCTCCAGGGTGCGGGTGTCGTCGCGTCCGCTGCGGCGCTGCCCGATGTGCTGGCCGCTCGTGAGCGACTGATCGAGGTCCTCACGGCCGCCGGTGAGCGATACGACCCCTTGTTCCACGACGAAGAACTGGACGGTCCGGCCCCGCTCGCGCCGGCACGCGTCTTCGTGTTCAGTACGGATTCCGACCGGCTCGCGGCGCAGCGCCGCGGTGCTGCGCTACCCGACGCCGAGCTGGTATCGGTGGTAGGGGAATTCGAATCCGACACGGTCCCTCCCGTGCTCGAGCAGATTGCGGTATTGATGGTGCGAATCGACATGGCGGCGGCCTATCTGAGACTGGCCGGGGGACGATAGTGCACTCACTCGAGGGGGCGGTGCGGTCGTACGCATGGGGCTCGCGCACCGCGATCGCGACGTTGTGCGGCCGCAAGGTGCCGTCCGATCACCCGGAAGCCGAACTGTGGCTCGGGGCGCATCCCGCGGACCCGGCGCGGGTGATTCTTCCCACCGACGAGAAGCTTTCGCTGCTCGAGGTCCTCGATGCCGACCCGCACGGGCATCTCGGTCCGTACACTGTCGAGCGATTCGGGACGCGGCTGCCGTTCCTGCTCAAGCTTCTCGCAGCGGAGGAACCGTTGTCGTTGCAGGCGCACCCGAGTGCGCGGCAGGCGGCCGAGGGTTTTGCCCGCGAGGACGCACTGGGATTGCCGATCGATTCGCCCATCCGCAACTACAAGGACGCCAGCCACAAACCCGAACTGGTGGTCGCGTTGACGCGGTTCGAGGCGCTCGCCGGATTCCGCGATGCGCATCGCACCGTTGCGCTGCTCGAGGCCCTGCACGTGCCCGAACTCGAACCGTATCTGGGGCTGCTTGCCGGGCAACCGGATTCCGACGGCTTACGGGCGCTGTTCACCACGTGGATCACTCTGCCTCCCACTGCGCTGCTGGCCTTGCTGCCTCGTGTGCTCGACGGGTGCGTCGGCTACCTCACGGGAACGGAGAACGGGCGGGAGTTCGTCGAGGAAGTACGGACCACGCTGCAACTCGCCGAGTTCTATCCCGGCGACGCCGGGGTCCTGGCGTCGCTGTTGCTCAACCGCATCACCCTCGAGCCCGGTGAGGGGCTCTACCTGGCAGCCGGCAATCTGCACGCCTACCTGCACGGCATGGGCGTCGAGATCATGGCGAACTCGGACAACGTCCTGCGCGGCGGTCTGACGCCCAAGCACGTGGACGTGCCGGAACTGCTGCGGGTGCTCGATTTCGGTTCTGCAGCGGTGCCGATTCTCGATGCCGAGCAGATCGGACCGTTCGAGTGGCGGTACCGGACCCCGGCACCGGAGTTCGCGCTCTCTCGCGTCGAACCCGGACCGGGCGACGAAGTCGTGATCGCTCCCGGCGGCCCGCAGATCCTCCTGTGCACCCATGGTGCGGTGAGCGTCGAGTGCGCCGGAACGACCGTGGACCTGGACTCGGGTGATTCGGTGTGGCTGTCGCATTCCGACCCGGAGACGGTCGTGCGGGGCCGCGCGGACGGCGCACAGGTGTTCCGTGCGCGCCTCGGTGAACTCCCGGCACTGTCTCGCGACTGACGGTTCTTCCGGTACGACCGTCGATCCGTCACCGTGCGGTGACGGGCATTCCCTGTACGGGGCTCCTCTGCCGCCCCGCTGCGCGTGTGGCAGTTTACAAATCCTCAAGAATGTCTAGACCTCGGACGCGATCCGTCCTATAGTCCAGATCACAGTGATGTGTGTCACGACGTCGGGATGTCCGGCCGGGTGACCCACACGGGTGACGAGGAGACAGACATGAGTACGGACTCGGCGGCGAGCCCGCTGGACATGCCGGATGTGCAATGGCGTGACCGCAAGAAGAAACTGTGGCTGCTCGGCCTCGTCCCGCCCACCGCGCTCTTCCTTGCCACCGCGCTCATCTGGGCCGGAAACGCACTGGGCTGGCAGGCGGTGACCCCGGCGCTGTGGTGGATCGGGCCGCTGCTCGTCTACGTGATGGTCCCGACGCTCGACCTGTTCGTCGGGCCCGACGGTGAGAACCCGCCGGACGAACTCGTCGAAGCGCTCGAGAACGACCGCTACTACCGGTACTGCACGTACATCTACCTGCCGTTCCAGTTCGCCAGCCTCGTGTTCGCCTGCTACCTCTGGTCGGCCGACAACCTGTCGTGGCTCGGCATCGACGGCGGCCTCGGTATCGCGTCGAAGATCGGCCTGGCGCTCTCCGTCGGTGTCGTCGCCGGTATCGGTATCAACACCGCGCACGAACTGGGCCACAAGAAGGTCGAGCTGGAACGGCGACTGTCCAGGATCGCCCTCGCACAATCGTTCTACGGCCACTTCTACATCGAGCACAACAGGGGACACCACGTCCGCGTCGCGACACCGGAGGACCCGGCATCCGCTCGCTTCGGCGAGAGCTTCTGGGCGTTCCTGCCGCGCACGGTCGTCGGCAGCGTGCGCTCCGCGTGGCGGCTCGAGCGGGCCCGCCTCGAGCGGCTCGGCAAGCCCGTGTGGAGCCTGCGCAACGACGTGCTCAGCGCGTGGGCACTCTCGGCTGTGCTCTTCGGCGGCCTCATCGCAGTCTTCGGGATCGGGATCGCGCCCTATCTGGTGATCCAGGCGGTCTTCGGCTTCGCGCTGCTCGAAGCGGTCAACTACCTCGAGCACTACGGTCTGCTCCGGCAGCGCACCGCCAACGGCCGGTACGAACGGTGCAGTCCCGCCCACAGCTGGAACAGCGATCACCTCGTGACCAACATCTTCCTCTACCACCTGCAGCGGCACAGCGACCATCACGCCAACCCCACCCGCCGCTACCAGACGCTGCGGAGCATGGAGATGTCGCCGAATCTGCCCGCCGGGTACGCCACGATGATCGGGCTCGCCTACATTCCGCCGCTGTGGCGCAAGGTCATGGACCCCCGGGTGCTCGATCACTACGACGGTGACATCACGCGGGTCAACATCCAGCCGAGCAAGCGCGAAGCGATCCTCGCCCGCTACGGCGCCGCTGCACAGGAAGGGAACTGATCCTCGGATGACTGCGTACCGCTGCCCGGTGTGCGACTTCGTCTACGACGAAGCGCTCGGTGCCCCGCGCGAAGGATTTCCCGCCGGCACCGCATGGGATGCCCTTCCCGACGACTGGTGCTGCCCCGACTGCGGGGTCCGGGAGAAGATCGATTTCGAGGAGTATGCGCGATGAGCACCGAATTCCGGCTGTTCCGCTGCCTGGTCTGCGGCTTCGAGTACGACGAGAAGCTCGGCTGGCCCGACGAGGGGATCGAGCCGGGGACGCGCTGGGAGGACATCGACGACGACTGGTCGTGCCCGGACTGCGGTGCGGCCAAGGCCGACTTCGAGATGATCGAGATCGTCCGGCGGTGAACAGCCGTCGACAGGACATCTCGTTCGGCTTTGACGCGCACGCGGAGCCGTGAGAGCGTCACGGCCATGGCGAGTGCGCAACCGGGTAGCGGCGGCAACGACGGCAGGGGTGTGTCGCCGAACGGCAACGGTGTGACCACCTCGCCGGGTGACACCGCCGGTGCGTCGTCCGCGCGGGTGCTGTTCCACGAGGCGAGCCGGGTGCTCCTGCGCTCGACGATTCTCGACGCGATGCGGGACCTGCTCCTCGAGCGCGACTGGTCGGCCGTCACCATGAGCGACGTCGCGCGCGCCGCGGGAATCAGCCGGCAGACGTTGTACAAGGAGTTCTCGTCGCGGCAGGGGCTTGCCCAGGGCTACGCGCTGCGCCTGGTCGACGAATTCGTCGACGCCGTGGCCGACTCGGTATACGCGCACGTCGGCGACGCGCGTGCGGCCCTCGTCGGAGGATTCACGTCGTTCTTCACGGCGTCGGCGGCCGATCCGCTGGTGCGGTCGCTGCTCCACGGCGAGGCCAAACCCGATCTGCTGCGCCTGATCACCACCGATGTCGCGCCGATCCTCGAGCGGGGCTCGGTCCGGCTCGCCGACACCTTCGAGCACAGCTGGGTGTCGGCGTCCGGCACCGACGCCGGCATCCTGGCCCGCGCGATCGTGCGGGTCGCGCTGAGCTTCATCTCCATGCCGCCGGTCTCGGGCAACGACGTCGCCGCCGACCTCGCCGACCTGCTCGTTCCCTTCGTGGAGAAGGCTGCGGTGCCCGGCTGACCGCGACCCGCCCGTTCGTACCGGCCGTACCGTGACGCCGCAGGTTGTATAGCCTGGTTGCAACTGCTTTGTTCGAAGAATTGTCTGCCGACAGGAAGAGGCATTTGCACGTGTCTGACACCACGCTCGTCGCCGACCGGATCAACGGTCTCGATTTCAAGGTCGCCGATCTGTCCCTCGCCGAATTCGGGCGCAAGGAGATCCGCCTGGCCGAACACGAGATGCCGGGACTGATGTCGCTGCGTCGCGAATACGCCGAGGTGCAGCCGCTGAAGGGCGCACGGATCTCGGGCTCGCTGCATATGACCGTGCAGACCGCGGTACTGATCGAGACCCTCGTGTCGCTGGGCGCACAGGTCCGATGGGCCTCGTGCAACATCTTCTCCACCCAGGACCACGCTGCGGCCGCGATCGTCGTGGGCCCGCACGGCACGCCCGAAGAACCCAAGGGTGTGCCGGTGTTCGCATGGAAGGGCGAGTCCCTCGAGGAGTACTGGTGGGCGGCCGAGCAGATGCTCACCTGGCCCGGTGAACCCGCCAACATGATTCTCGACGACGGTGGCGATGCCACGATGCTCGTGCTCAAGGGCGCGCAGTTCGAGAAGGCCGGCGTGGTCCCGCCCGTCGACGAAGAGCACGATTCCGCCGAGTACAAGGTGTTCCTGCAGTTGCTGCGCAACTCGCTCGAGGCCGACGCCGGCAAGTGGTCGGCGATCGCCGCGTCGGTGCAGGGCGTCACCGAGGAGACCACCACCGGTGTGCTGCGCCTCTACCAGCTCGCGGCCGCCGGCGAACTGACGTTCCCGGCGATCAACGTCAACGACTCGGTCACCAAGAGCAAGTTCGACAACAAGTACGGCACCCGGCACTCGCTGCTCGACGGCATCAACCGCGGCACCGACGTGCTCATCGGCGGCAAGACCGCTCTGGTGTGCGGTTACGGCGACGTGGGCAAGGGCTGCGCCGAGGCGCTGCGCGGCCAGGGCGCACGTGTGTCGATCACCGAGATCGATCCGATCAACGCGCTGCAGGCCCTCATGGACGGCTACGACGTCGTGACGGTCGAAGACTTCATCGGCCAGGCCGACATCGTCATCACCTCGACGGGCAACAAGGACATCATCACCTTCGAGCACATGAAGGCGATGAAGCACCAGGCGATCCTCGGCAACATCGGTCACTTCGACAACGAGATCGACATGGCCGGCCTCGAGCGGTCCGCCGACGTCACGCGGATCAACATCAAGCCGCAGGTTGACGAGTTCACCTTCGCCGACGGACATTCGATCATCGTGCTGTCCGAGGGACGTCTGCTCAACCTCGGCAATGCGACCGGTCACCCGTCGTTCGTGATGAGCAACTCGTTCGCGAACCAGGTCATCGCGCAGATCGAACTGTGGACGAAGCCGGACGAGTACGACAACGAGGTCTACCGCCTGCCCAAGCACCTCGACGAGAAGGTCGCCAAGATCCACGTCGAGGCGCTCGGCGGCAAGCTGACGAAGCTGACCAAGGAGCAGGCCGAGTACATCGGCGTGGACGTCGAGGGCCCGTACAAGCCCGAGCACTACCGCTACTGATTCCGAGATCGGCGGCGAGAAGCGCAGCGTTATGGGTGGTCTGATTGTCGTCGAAGGTCTCGACGGGGCCGGAAAGCGGACATTGTCCGCCGGCCTCGTCGAGGCGTGGCGCGCCGCGGGCGCGCGCGTGGCCACACTGGCGTTTCCCCGCTACGGCCGATCGATCCACGCCGATCTGGGCGCCGAGGCGCTGCGGGGACAGCACGGCGACACCGCGTCGAGTGCCGAAGCGATGGCGTTGCTGTGGGCACTCGATCGGCGCGACGCCGCCGACGAACTGCGGAAACTCCTCGCTGCCAACGACATCGTGCTTCTCGACCGCTATGTCGCGTCCAACGCGGCGTACACCGCGGCCCGGCGCCACGAGGATGCCGCAGGGCCGTCGGTCGAGTGGATCCGGAACCTCGAATACGAACGCTTCGCGCTTCCCGTGCCCGATCTGCAAGTGCTGCTGCGGGTCCCTGTCGCGCTCGCCGCAGAACGGGCCAGGAGTCGCGCGGAGTCGGACGCCGCGCGGGAACGCGACGCGTACGAACGCGACGGCGACCTCCAGTACCGGACCGGAGAGGTGTACGACGGCTTGGCGCAGCGGCACTGGATGTCACGGTGGATCGTGGCGGGCGCCGAGACCGATACGCAACAACTCGCCGTTCGCATCTCAAATCTGCTTCACGAAGGTGAAGGGGTGACACGATAGAGCTTATGAAGCCGAGGATTCTGGTAGTCGACGACGATGCAGCACTCGCCGAAATGCTCACAATCGTGCTGCGCGGCGAAGGATTCGAGCCGTTCGTGGTGGGCGACGGGACGCAGGCGCTCGGTGCCGTGCGCGAAATCCGCCCGGACCTCGTCCTGCTCGATCTCATGCTTCCGGGCATGAACGGCATCGACGTCTGCCGCGTGCTCCGCGCCGATTCCGGCGTGCCCATCGTGATGCTCACTGCCAAGTCCGACACCGTCGATGTGGTTCTCGGACTCGAGTCGGGCGCCGACGACTACATGGTCAAGCCCTTCAAGCCGAAGGAACTGGTGGCGCGCGTGCGCGCCCGGTTGCGCCGCACCGAGCAGGAACCCGCCGAAGTACTCTCCATCGGCGATATCACCATCGATGTTCCGGCACACAAGGTCACCCGCGGCGACGAACTGATCTCGCTCACCCCGCTGGAGTTCGACCTGCTGGTGGCGCTCGCGCGCAAGCCGCGTCAGGTGTTCACCCGTGAGGTGCTCCTGGAACAGGTCTGGGGTTACCGGCACGCAGCCGACACCCGTCTGGTGAACGTTCACGTCCAGCGCCTGCGTGCGAAGGTCGAGAAGGATCCCGAGAACCCGGAAGCGGTGCTCACGGTGCGGGGGGTCGGCTACAAGGCCGGACCGCCGTGATCCGTGGTCAACCTCTGCGGCGGCGGATCGCACGGAGAACGCTGCCGCTCGTAAGGTGGTCGCGGGCCATGAGCAGCAGGCTCGCGCACACCTGGCGACGATCGCTCCAGCTACGGGTGGTCGTCTCGACCCTCACGCTGTCGCTGATCGTGATGCTCGTGCTCGGCGTGGTGCTCATCAGCCAGATCACCGACCGGCTTCTGGAAGTCAAGATCGACGCCGCGACCGAGGAGATGGACCGCTCCCGCGCGCTGGTCGAAGGACAGCTCGCCGGCGCCGCCGCCTCCGGCTCGCGGGCGGTCCGGCTCGACGGCGCCGCCGCGACCCTGACCAGCCGCGGTAGCGACGGCGGTCAGGACACCGGCGTCGCCGGCACGTTCGACCCGGTTCTCATCGTTCCGGGCGACGGTCCGCGCGCGCCCACCGCGAGCGGGCCGGCCGAGCAGATCCCGCAGAATCTGCGCGCCTTCGTCCAGAACGGGCAGGTCGCATACCAATTCGCCACAGTCTCGAACCCCAACGGCTATACCGGCCCGGTACTGATCATCGGCAGCCCCACCGACTCGGCCATCTCGACGCTCGAGCTGTATCTGGTGTTCCCCCTCGGCGGTGAGGAACGCACCCTCGCGCTCGTTCGGGGCACGCTGGTGGTCGGCGCGGGTGTCCTGCTCGTGCTGCTCGCCGCGATCTCGATGATCGTCGCCCGCCAGGTGGTGCTGCCCATCCGCTCCGCCTCCCGCATCGCGGTGCGGTTCGCCGACGGCCGCCTCAAGGAACGCATGCCGGTGCGGGGCGAGGACGACATGGCGCGACTCGCCATGTCGTTCAACGAGATGGCCGAGAGCCTGTCGCGGCAGATCACCCAGCTCGAGGAGTACGGCAACCTGCAGAAGCGGTTCACGTCCGATGTGAGCCACGAGCTTCGTACCCCGCTCACCACGGTGCGGATGGCCGCCGATCTGATCCACGACGGCAGCGACGAGCTGGATCCCTCGCTCAAACGCGCGTCCGAACTCCTCGTCGCCGAACTCGACCGGTTCGAGGGCTTGCTGGGCGACCTCCTCGAGATCAGCCGCCACGACGCGGGTGTCGCCGAGCTCGCCTCCGAACGGCTCGACGTCCGCATGTGCGCCCGGGCCGCGGTGTCCACGGTGCGCCACCTCGCCCGCGAAACGTCGACGGAGTTGATCGTCGACATGCCTTCCGAACCCGTCGAGGCCGACGTCGATCCACGTCGAGTCGAACGGATCCTGCGGAATCTTCTCGCCAACGCGATCGACCACGGTGAGGGAAAACCGATTCTGCTCCGCCTGCGGGCCGACGACAACGCGGTGGCGTTCGTCGTCCGCGACCAGGGCATCGGCCTGCGTCCGGGTGAGGAGAAGCTGGTGTTCAACCGCTTCTGGCGATCCGACCCGTCGCGGGTGCGCCGTTCCGGTGGTACCGGTCTCGGCCTCGCGATCAGCGTCGAAGACGCCAACCTGCACAACGGAAAACTCGAGGCGTGGGGCGAACCGGGCCGGGGCGCGAGCTTCCGGCTGACGTTGCCGCGCGAACGCGGCCGGAAGGTCGGACGCAGCCCCGTCCCCCTGGTGCCGGGCGCCGTCCACGCGGTGCAGGGCAAACCGCCGCAGTCTCCCGGACACGAACCGGCCGGTGGTTCCTCCGCGGAGGTCTCGGCCGACGGTGCCGGTCGGGTGGACAACTCGACGCCGTCACCCTCGGAAGGAGCGCCGACATGACACGCGCCGCACGGATCCGTACCGCGCTCACCGTGGTGATGTGCGTGGCGGCGCTGGTCGTCTCCGGGTGCGCGACCCTGCCCGACTCGTCGTCTCCGCAGGCCATCGGCACCATCGATCCCGCACCCGCGACCACCGAGGTCAGCGCACCCGTCCCCGGCCGCGAACCGGATCTGTTGCTCCGCGATTTCCTGCAGGCCAGCACCGAACCCACGAACCGGCACGTCGCGGCCCGGCAATTCCTCACCCCGGAGATGTCCGGACGCTGGGACGACGCGGCGAGTGCGACGATCGTGGACAAGGTCGACGTTCTCGTCGAGAACCGCAACAGTGACCGGGCGACGTACGTCGTCCGCGCGAACATCGTCGGCTACCTGGAAGAAGGCGGCGTCTACCGGGCGGCCGGGGGCGAATTCGAAGCGAAGTTCACGCTCGTGCGGACCGACGGTGAGTGGCGGATCGACGCGATGCCCGACGGGGTCATCATGGATCGGCCACGCTTCCTCAACAGCTATCAGCGACGTTCGCTGTACTTCGTCGAACCGGCGGGCGAGACGGTCGTTCCCGACCCGCGGTGGATCACCGGCAGTCCGGAACAGACCGCCTCCCAGCTGATCGGCCTGCTCGTCGAGGGGCCGAAGGCATCGTTGGAACCTGCCGTGCGGAACCTGCTCGAGGACGTCACTGTGGTCGGTGCCGTCACCAAGGCCGACGGGCGCACCGGGCAGGTCGGTGTCGGGCTCGGTGGCATCCGCGTCGACTTCCAGGGCATCGGGGCGATGAGCAAGGAAGACCGGGAACTGCTCGCCGCGCAGGTGGTCTGGACGCTCGCCAACGCCGACATCTCGGGTCCGTACGTGTTGCTGGCGGATCACCAGCCACTCGACGAACGGTTCCCCAACGGGTGGACGACCGCCGATGTCGCGTCCATGAACCCCCTGGCCACCTCGAGTGCCACCATCGGTCTGCACGCGCTCCTGCGCGGTGGCCTGGTGGGGGTGGCCGAGACAGGTGTCACCCCGGTTCCCGGGTTCTTCGGCTCCGCCGCCAACCTGGAATCGATTGCGCTCTCGCGCGACGGCGAACTCGTGGCAGCGGTCGCGGAGACCGGGGGCGTCGCACCCGAGCCCGCCACGCAGCTGATCGTCGGCGCGTACGGCGACGACGTCGCCGAACCGGCGGTCGACGGTAATTCGATCACGCGCCCGACCTGGTCGCCGGACGACACCTCCGTCTGGGCGGTGGTCAACGGAATGGCGGTGGTGAGAGCCGTGCGGGAGCCGGGCACCGGCCGCGTCACCGTCGTGGGCGTCGAGGCGGGCGCCCTCCGGGCGGTAGGCGGACGGATCACCGAACTCCGGCTGTCGCGGGACGGGGTACGAGCCGCGCTCATCATCGACGGACGCGTATATGTCGCGACGGTCGTGCAGACGCCGAACGGCGAATTCTCCCTCACCAACCCCCGCGAGATCGGGTTCGGCCTCGGAGGGCCGGCGCTCTCGCTCGACTGGAGTACCCCCGATACCGTCGTGGTCTCGCGGGCGGCGTCCGACATGCCGGTCGTGCAGATCGCGGTCGACGGGTCCCGGACGGACGCGCTGCCCAGCCGGAACCTGACGCCGCCCGTCATCGCCGTCGAGGCGTCCACCACCGCCGAATTCGTCGCGGACTCGCGTGCGGTGTTCCAGCTCAACAACCGCGATCCCGCCGACGACCGCTATTGGCGCGAGGTCCCGGGGCTTGCCGGGCTGACTGCGATCCCGGTGTTGCCGGGCTGACACAGCCCCTCGAACCTGTCGGTGGTGGACGTCACACTGCCGGAATGCTGTCGTCCCTCTTCGACCTCGTGCTGCCCCTTGCATGCGGTGGGTGCGGTGCGAGCGGGACCGCATGGTGTCGCGCGTGTGCGCGGGTGCTGAACGATCCACCGGCGCTGGTCCGGCTTCGGGGCGACCCGGGAGTACCGGTGTGGAGTCTGGGCCCGTACGCCGGTCCTCGGAGGCGCGCGGTGGTCGCCGCGAAAGAGCGCGGCCGCCGGGATCTCGCCGACCCCCTCGGACTCGCCTGGGCGGTGGCGGTGTCACGCCTGCGCCGGTGGGGTGAACTGCCCCCGGGGCCGACGACCGTCGTACCGGCTCCCACTCGTGCGCGGGCCGCCCGAGCGCGCGGGGGCGACCCTGTCTCGCGCGCGGCGCAGGTTGCGGCGAGCCACGACCCGCATCTGTTCGTGCATCCGCTCCTCGTCTCGGCCCGGGGCGTACGGGACTCGGTGGGTTTGTCCGCCGCCGAGCGCCGCCGCAACCTCGCCGGCCGGATCCGGCTTGAGGAGGGAGGTGTTCCGCGGACGCGGCAGGTGCTCGTGGTGGACGACATCGTCACCACGGGAGCCACCGCTGCGGAGTCCGTGCGGGTGTTGCGCCGGGGCGGTTTCGACCCCGTCGGAATGCTCGTTACAGCACACGCATGAGGCCGCTGTGGTAACGGCGGGTGTCCAAAAAGTGAATTGGACCGCAACGATGGCATGCGTCCGGCAGACCGACTACCGTTGCCCTCAGACCCGGAAACGAACAGGTAGAAGGGTGTAACGCCCATTCTTCCGGTTCCGGGCGGGCGCTATCGCGCTCATCGAACATGCCGGTGCGCAGTTGGCACCGGCCGTACTCGGGAGGTACTTGTGACGACCCCTTCGAAGACCCAGGCTTCCGTTGCCGAGGCAGACGCCACCACGGAAGGCCCCCAGGCCGAGATCGTCGTGAAAGGCCGCAACGTAGAGGTGCCGGATCACTTCCGGATCTACGTGTCCGAGAAAATTGCTCGAATCGAACGATTCGATCCGACGATTTTCCACTTCGATGTCGAGTTGCAGCACGAGCGCAACCGCCGACAGAGGAAGAGCGCCCAGCGAGTCGAGATCACGGCGCGAGGCAAGGGACCGGTCGTTCGCGCGGAAGCTTCCGGCGACAGTTTCTACGCGGCATTCGAATCGGTGATCGCCAAGCTCGAATCCCGGCTGAGGCGGACGAAGGAACGCCGGAAGGTGTCGTACGGCGAGAAGACCCCCGTCTCCGTCGCGGAAGCCACCGCGGCGCTGGCGCAGGACGACGAACTCGCGATCTCGCCGGATCTGCCGCTCGACGGCCAGGAGCAGGAACCCGAAGGTCCCGGCAGGATCGTCCGCGTCAAGGAGCACAAGGCCGAGCCGATGACGGTCGACGACGCCCTCTACGAGATGGAACTCGTCGGTCACGACTTCTATCTGTTCCACGACAAGGAGACCGACAAGCCGTCCGTGGTGTATCGGCGCCACGCTTTCGACTACGGTCTCATCAAGCTCGTCTGAGCAGTGCCCGGAGCAGCTGCGGCGTGACGCCGTCGCAGTAACTCCGGGAGAACGCCTACCATGGAATCCGGCCGGGGTCCGCAAGGCCTCGGCCGGATTTCTTGTCCGTGCAGGTACCCGAGATTGAGGACGAACACACCAGTGCTGTCGCTGACGAAGCTGCTCCGGATCGGTGAAGGTCGCATGGTCAAGCGGCTCAAGCAGATCGCCGAGCATGTCGAATCCCTCTCCCCGGAGTTCGAAGCCCTGACCGACGCCGAACTGCGGGCCAAGACGGACGAGTTCCGTCACCGCTACCAGGATGGGGAATCGCTCGACGAGTTGCTTCCCGAGGCCTTCGCGACCGCCCGGGAGGCGTCGTTCCGCGTCCTCGGTCAGAAGCACTACGGCGTTCAGATCATGGGTGGCGCCGCCCTGCACTTCGGCAACATCGCCGAGATGAAGACCGGTGAGGGCAAGACCCTGACCTGCGTGTTGCCGGCATACCTCAACGCCATCTCGGGAGACGGCGTCCATGTCGTCACCGTCAACGACTACCTCGCCAAGCGCGACTCCGAGTGGATGGGCCGTGTGCACCGGTTCCTCGGACTCGAAACCGACGTGATCCTGTCCGGCATGACTCCGGCGCAGCGCCGTGCGGCCTACAACGCCGACATCACGTACGGCACGAACAACGAGTTCGGCTTCGACTACCTGCGCGACAACATGACGCACTCGCTCGACGACCTCGTCCAGCGCGGCCACAACTACGCGATCGTCGACGAGGTCGACTCGATCCTCATCGACGAAGCGCGCACCCCGCTCATCATCTCGGGCCCCGCCGACGCGTCGAGCAAGTGGTACGCCGAGTTCGCGCGCATCGCGCCCCTGCTCAAGAAAGACGTCCACTACGAGGTCGACATCCGTAAGCGCACGGTCGGTGTGCACGAGGCCGGTGTCGAATTCGTCGAGGATCAGCTCGGTATCGACAACCTGTACGAAGCGGCGAATTCGCCGCTCGTGAGCTACCTGAACAACGCCATCAAGGCCAAGGAGCTCTACGCCAAGGACAAGGACTACATCGTCCGCAACGGCGAGGTCGTCATCGTCGACGAGTTCACGGGCCGCGTGCTGTCGGGACGCCGCTACAACGAGGGCATGCACCAGTCGATCGAGGCCAAGGAACACGTCGAGATCAAGGCCGAGAACCAGACGCTCGCCACGATCACGCTGCAGAACTACTTCCGGCTCTACGACAAGCTTTCGGGCATGACCGGTACCGCCGAGACCGAGGCTGCCGAGCTGCACCAGATCTACGACCTGGGCGTCATCCCGATCCCGACGAACCGTCCGATGGTCCGGGTGGACCAGGGCGACCTGATCTACAAGACGGAAGAAGCGAAGTTCGCCGCCGTCGTCGACGACGTGGTCGAGCGCCACGAGAAGGGCCAGCCGGTCCTGATCGGTACCACGAGCGTCGAACGTTCGGAGTACCTGTCGAAGCAGTTCACCAAGCGCGGCGTTCCCCACAACGTCCTCAATGCGAAGTTCCACGAGCAGGAAGCGCAGATCATCGCGGAGGCCGGGCGGACCGGCGCGGTCACCGTCGCGACGAACATGGCCGGTCGTGGTACCGACGTCGTGCTCGGCGGCAACCCCGACATCATCACCGACACCCTGCTGCGCAAGCGGGGACTCGATCCGGTCGAGACCTCGGAGGAATACGAGGCCGCGTGGGACGAGACCCTTCCCGCGGTGCAGCGACAGGTCAAGGAAGACGCGGACCGGGTGCGCGAGGCCGGCGGCTTGTATGTGCTCGGCACCGAGCGTCACGAGTCGCGCCGTATCGACAATCAGCTGCGTGGCCGCTCCGGCCGTCAGGGTGACCCGGGGGAGTCGCGCTTCTACCTCTCGCTCGGCGACGAGCTGATGCGACGCTTCAACGGCGCTGCGCTGGAGTCGATCATGACCCGGCTCAACCTGCCCGACGACGTCCCGATCGAGGCGAAGATGGTCTCCAAGGCCATCAAGAGCGCGCAGACCCAGGTCGAGCAGCAGAACTACGAGATCCGCAAGAACGTCCTCAAGTACGACGAGGTGATGAACCAGCAGCGCACCGTCATCTACGAGGAGCGTCGCCGCATCCTTCGTGGCGAGGATCTCGAGGGCCAGGTGCAGCACATGCTCACCGACGTGGTCTCGGCCTACGTCGACGGCGCCACCGCCGACGGTTACGTCGAGGACTGGGATCTCGAGCAGTTGTGGACCGCGCTCAAGACTCTCTACCCCGTCGGCATCGACTACAAGACGCTGCTCGCGGAGAACGAGGATCTCGACCGCAACGACCTGCGTGAGGCGCTTCTCGACGACGCCCGTGCCGCGTACGCGCGCCGGGAGGCGGAACTCCAGGCGCTGGCCGGGGAGAACGCGATGCGCGAACTCGAGCGGCGGGTCCTGCTCTCGGTCCTGGACCGCAAGTGGCGTGAGCACCTCTACGAGATGGACTACCTGAAGGAAGGCATCGGCCTGCGCGCGATGGCGCAGCGCGACCCGCTCGTCGAGTACCAGCGCGAGGGCTTCGACATGTTCACCGCCATGCTCGAGGGCCTCAAGGAAGAGTCGGTCGGCTTCCTGTTCAACCTCAAGGTCGAAGCGGCGCAGCCGCAGGCTGCCGCGGGCAACGGGGTGTCGGTGACACCGGCGTCCGCTGCCGCTGCGTCCCGGACGGCACCCCCGGTCGGGCAGCCCGTTCCGGCGCGGGCACCCGCCCAGCCGGCGCCCGCGCCCGCTCCCGCCGTGCTGCGCGCACAGGGTCTGGACGAGGGCGAACGTCGTCTCACCTACAGTGGCCCCGCCGAGGACGGTCGTGCGCACGTCGCACGTCGCAGTGGTGGCGACGGCGCCGCACCGGCCGCGCATGCCGGCACCCGCAAGGAACGTCGTGCGGCTGCGCGACGCGACGCGAAGTCCGGCCGCCGGCACTGACCGTCGGTGAACTCCTTCACGCCCCAGTGGGCCCTCCGCGCCCCCGGGGGGGGGTGGGGCCGGGGGGGCGCGGCCTCG
>NZ_JAXION010000030.1:0-41153 GCF_049311045.1 Rhodococcus sp. 7Tela_A2
CCCCCCCGCGCCCCCCCCCGCGGGGGGGCCCCCCCGATGCGTGTGCGAGGTAGTGGACGATAACTTCATCTCGTACCGGTCGAACTCGGATGTGCCGAGAAGCAGGAGGATCACGAGTGACACCCGGCTCCATCTCAGGTACCACCGTGACGCTCGACGTCCTGCGCCGCGCCTACGGACGCAGTATGCGGCCGCTCACCGCTGCGGGGTCGTACCTGGACGGTGACGGATGGTGGGCCGGGATCACCGGAGCACCGGATCCCGACTACAACCTCGCGCTCGTCCACAACGGCGACGTCACCGCGCATGCGCAACACGTATACGACATCGTGACCGCAGCCCGCTTTCCGGCCATCGTGTTGCTCGCCGGACGAGGCCTCGCCGCCGCACAGGTGCTCGCCGACCGCGGCTGGGTGTGCGCGGGGGCTCTCGACCTGACGGTGTTCGTTCCGGTCCTCGCACCCGAGGACGACGCGTTGCGGGTCCTGGGGCGTGAGGACATGTCCGACGCGCGCGACCTGGCTGCGGGTGCGTTCGGGGTGTCGCCGGGCACCGCGGCGATTGCGTACGCCGACACCGTTCCGGGAGCACCCGGCCTGACGGCGACGGGCATCTTCGACGACGCTCGCTTACAGTCCTGCACACTGATTTCGGACGGCGGCGAGATCGAAACCGTGTGGTCGCTGGGGACGAGGAAGGGACGGCAGCGTCGTGGCTACGCGCGGCGTCTCGTGGATGCGGCGGCAGCCCGCACGTTCGCACTGCGTGGTCCGGTGCCGATGTGCGGTCTCACCAGCCCGCAGGTGACCCCGCTGTATGTCTCGGCCGGTGCGCAGGTGGTCGAGAACTGGCAGATGTGGTCGCGCCCTCGCTGGCTGCTCGGCCTGTAGCCGCGCGCTCCGGAGTGAGGTAACGTTCGGCCGGATTTTCGCGACCTAAAAGCGACATTTCCCCCCATACGGCAGTTCCGCGAAAGGGTCCGCGACGTGCTTGAAGGAAACATCCGCGACGCCGAGTTGCGTCGTGAACTCGGCGTCCCTCCGGCCGTCGATCTCCTCGGGCACGCTCGCGAACTGGCGCGCGTCGCGCTTCCGGCGGTCGTCGCAGCGGCGGTGGTGGCACTCGCGGTGTTCTTCGTCCGCGACAGCGGGCCGGGCGTCTACGAGTCCACGGTCGTGGTGGAGATTCGCAGCACCGATGCAGTTTCCGGATCCGACGCGTCGCTCGGGCAGCTGATCGCTCCCTACGTCGCGCTGTCGGAGGATTCCCGCGTGGTCGCCGCCATCGCGGCGGAGGTCGGTGAGGATCCGGCTGCGTTGTCCGAAAACGTCTCGGTGGACTACGGAACGTCGCCGACACTGCTCACGGTCACGGCACGCGACGGGTCGCAGGAGGAAGCGGACCGGCTCGCGCAGGTGGTCGTTGCTGCGCTCGACCAGGCCCAGAGCACCCGGAACCGCACCGCACTCGAATCGCGCATCGCGGATCTCGACGGAATCGTCGCGGGTCTCCGTGCCGAACTCGCGGCCGGTACCGACGACACCACGGACGGCAGCCCGGACCCGCTCCTGCAGGCCGAACTCGATTCCCGGCTGGAGCAGATACGTGCTGTCCGTGCGGGGGCGGGTGCCGAACATCTCCAGGTGCTGGCGTCACCCGCCAGCAGCGGCACGAAGGTGTCCCCTAAACCAGTGGCAGAAGCTGCCGTCGCATTCCTGTTCACGCTGATCGTGGTCGCAGAACTGCTGGTCGCGCTCAACGGCCGGTTCGGCAGGACCGTCACGCCGGCATGGGCGCGGCGGACTTCCCGCCGGTATCGCACGGCCCTGCAGGTCGATACCTCCGGCATCCCTCGCCTGCCGCTCGACACGGTGGTGATGCTGCAGCAGCGCGCGTCGCTCGGCGAAGCGATTCTCGTTCTGAATGGTTCCGGGGTGGAGGCGGACCCGGACATCTTCGGCGACGACGCCGCCGAACGCATCATCCGGTGCGGTATGACGGAGCAATGGTGGAAGCAACTGCGTCAGGAGAAGGTCGGGCTTGCCCTGATCGTCGTCACTACGGGTAGCGAAGACCGGGCTGTAGTGGAGAACAGTCTTCGTGCGCTGGCCGAGATCGATGTCCCCACCCGGCTCGTCGTCTTGTCCGTCGACAAGCCGCCGGCACCCGAGAAGGATAAGCCGGTGGCTACCCCGACGACGCCCGAGCCGAGCAGTGTCGCCGTCTCCCCGCAACCGGGCCCGTACCCGCCGCCGCACCCGCACCGACCGCACCCGCGCTCGCAAGCGCCCGTGGATCCGCAGCGCCGGCCTCCCATGCCGGCCCCTGTGCCTGTGCCTGTGCCCGCCCGCGACCCGTCGTCCGGGCCCGTTCCGTTCGTCGATCCGGCACCGCCGACCCGGCCCATCGCGGCGCTCTCGAAGTCGCTCTTCGAGCCCCAGGAAAACACCCCTCATCCCCGCTACCGGAGCGGGGAGGGGCAGGTCGACACGCCGCAGGGGCACCCGCCGCATGCGGAGGAGACATATGCTCCGGTGAGCGAGTCGGTCAACCGCGAGTACGCCCAGGAGATCGTCCGGAACCGAGACGACCAGGGAAATCGGCCGCCGTCCAGCGATTCGGCTCCCGCACCGGACTCCACACCCCGAGCTTCGGGCTAGGCCGAGTTGTATCCTCGCGGTCTCGCTATATAGTGATGGCGGTCACTCCGGGGGTGTGGGTGGCCTGCGAGCCGAGCATGTCGGCACTACCTCGAAGGACTGCCTTGACTACCCGCATCGCCGGTACAACGCATGAGCACGTCGCGACACCGGGAAGTACAGAATGGATCAAAGCCCACCTTGCGCGCATGGACGATCTCTCGCCTGCCGATACCCGGAGTGACACCGAGCGCAAAGAAGTGAATCATCAGCCTGTGTAGAACGTGGGGGGACGGGCATTCAGTTTGTGGTGGCACCCACCGCAGCAGAATGGGACTTCCGCACGCTACCGAGAGGAGTGCTGCATGAGGGAAGTGTTCAAGGGCGAACTGAACGAACTGCTCGAACGGCTCGGGGAACTCGGCGCCGTGGCCGCGGAGGGCCTCTCGTCGGCGACCGAGGCGCTGTTCCGCGGTGACCTGCTGGCGGCGCAGAGCACGCTCGACCTCGACGCCCGCCTCGACGAGCTGACCACGGACTGCGCCCATCGGGCCATGAAGATCCTCGCCTTGCAGGGGCCTGTCGCCGCGGACCTCCGACTCGTGTTCTCCGCAGTCAGAATCAGCGGTGATCTGAGCCGGATGGGGCAACTCACGCTCCACATCGCGCGCGTTGCACGCCGTCGCTTCCCGGACCTGCTCGTGCGAGGTGCCCTGCACGACGACCTCGCTGTGATGGCTGACGTCGCAGCCCGGATCGCAGCCGTGCTGCGCGATGTGTTCACTCATCTCGACCTCGAGGCGATTCAGAGTGTCCGTGCGCTCCAGCGCGAGTTGGACGCGGTGCACTCGCGGATCCTCGCCACCGTCGAAGGCAAGAACTGGGACGGTGACGTTCCGACGGCCGTGGACACCGTTCTCGTCGCGCGCTTCTACGGGCGGTTCGGAGACCAGGCCGCCGACGTGGCCGATCGGCTCATCTTCTTCGTCACCGGCGAAAGACCTGCGGAAGTCGCCTGAGTTCGTCGCGCGGATTTCCCCGAACCGTGTCATTCTCAGCTCACTCGAACATGAGGATGAACGGCGGTAGGGCGATGAAAACCGACGAGTACCTCTACTTCGTCGATCGTGCTTTCGACGGGATGCTGTCCGCGTCGACGAAGCTCGGCGACGCCGGCGCGAACACGGTACCGCCGCTGCCGGGCGCCAACTCGGTGTGGGCGATCACCTATCACTGCTGCGCGCTCGTCGAGTTCTGGGTGGGCCACATCGTCCTCGGCCGTGAGAGCAACCGCGACCGCGAGTCGGAGTTCGGCGCATCGGGCACCGTCGCGGAGTTGGCGCGGATGGTCGCCGAGCAGCGCACCCGGCTGGCCGAGGATCTCGCTGCGGTGGACCCGGCCGCCCGGCTGGCGCATGCTGTACCGGAGAAGTACCGGGGTGACGTGGTGTCGGTCGACGGGGTCCTGCTCCACGTCCTCGAAGAGCTTGCGCAGCATCACGGTCAGATCGAGATCACGCGCGATCTGCTGCTCTCCACATCCGAGGAGGCCCGATGAGCAGGATTTCTTTCCCAGGATTCGACGACCTGGACATCGCCGAGTTGTCGGCTCGCGCGGGGGCGAAGTGGGCTCGAGCCGTCGACGAAGGGTTGTTGCCCGCGTGGGTCGCCGACATGGACTTCCCCGTTGCACCGGTCATCCGCAGTGCGCTCCACGAACAGATCGAGACCGACCTCGGCTACCCGAATTGGGTGCACGGCACTCCGCTGCGTGAAGAATTCGCGGCACGGATGCGCGACCGGTACGGATGGGAACCGGACCCGGGCTCGGTCCGCGAGCAAACGGACTTGATCCAGGCCCTGCAACTGATCCTCCACCTGAGCACGCGGCGCGGTGACTCGGTCGTCGTTCAGACCCCGAACTATCCGCCGTTTCTCGCCTCCATTCGCCGGATGGGCCTGCAGCAGCTCGATTTCCCCTTCGTCGATCGGGGCGACGGGTGGGTGCTGGACATGGAAGCCCTCGAGCAGCGGGTTGCGCGCCACCGCCCCCGCGTACTGGTGCTCGTCAACCCGCACAATCCCACCGGCCGTGTTCACACCCGCGCGGAGCTCGAGCAGATCGCAGACATCGCCGAACGGTTCGACCTGCTGGTTGTCAGCGACGAAATCCACGCCGAAATAGTCTTCGAGCCCCACGTGCACATCCCGTTCGCATCGCTCGGCCCGGACGCGGCGAGACGCACTGTCACGATCACATCCGCGGGAAAGTCTTTCAATCTCGCCGGGTTACGGTGCGCGGTGGTGCATTACGGATCGGAACGGCTACTGAGACGGCGTGACGCCGAACCGTTCGACCTGTACGGCGCGGTGTCCGTGCCCGGAGTGATCGCCACGCTCGCCGCGTGGCGGCACGGTGACGCATGGCAGCGCGACCTCATGCAGGTCCTGGAACGGAATCGCAGGCACGTCGACGCCGTGCTTCGAGAAAGAATCCCCGCTGCGCGGCACCACCTTCCGGAGGGAACGTATCTCACCTGGATCGACGTCGGTCCGCTCGGATTCGATGATCCGGTCGAACGGGTGCGGGAGCGCGGCAGAATCCTCGTCGAGGGCGGGTTGCGGTTCGGCAGCGGATGCCGCAACAATGTGCGCATCAACTTCGCGACATCGGCCGAGCTTCTCGACATGATCCTCGAGGGCGTCATCTCCGCGCTCGGCAGCGGAGCCGATGTACCCGCGGCGCCGTTCGCGGCGCCCCGAGTCCGGTAGACGCGCCAGCTCCGGCCGAGCGCCGGGAGGTAGCTCGATGCGGACGACGTAACGGTGCACCCTCCGCCTACGATCGTTCTCGGGGAGCGAGAGACGTCGCGTCCCTCGCGGCCGGGCGTCGCGGTACTTTCCCGAGAAGGAGCTGGGTACATGCGAGGCCGGCACACAGAGCACCGGCGGTCCGACCCGGAGCGCGGAC
The DNA here is from genome assembly GCF_049311045.1 of Rhodococcus sp. 7Tela_A2. NCBI lineage: Bacteria > Bacillati > Actinomycetota > Actinomycetes > Mycobacteriales > Nocardiaceae > Rhodococcus > Rhodococcus sp. 7Tela_A2. Next base: position 5,611 of record NZ_JAXION010000030.1, read on the forward strand.
GCCGCCCCGGACAATGAGCTTCGACATCGTCGAGGGTAGTGCAGTCGACGCCCTCGTCCCGGAATGGTCCGACCTCGCGCGGCACGTGGGCACACGTGTCGCCGCGCGACCGTCGTACGCGCTGAACTGGCACCGGAACCTCGGGCGGGGACGACTGGCAGTGGGTACGGCACGCCGCGGTGGCCGGCTCGTGGCGGTGGCCCCGCTCCACCGGCGCAATCGACTCGGCGTACAGACCCTCCGCTTTCCGGGGCACGGCCTCGGCACGATCGGCACGTTCGTCGCAGCCGACGGTGATGCTCTCGCCGAGTTGGTGGACGGGATCGCCGCAACCGGGATGTCGTTGCAACTCACCCACATCGACGTAGCGGATCCCCTGGTGGAAGTGCTACGCACGTCGCCGCTGTGGGACGTCGGCGTCGAGGTGGACGATCGATGCCTCACCATCGATCTGCCGAGAGGCGCCGGTGCGACGACGCTCCGCGGCAGTCGTACTCTCAAGACACTGCGCCGTGCCGAACGAGCACTCGAGGGTGCCGGTACACCCGCGCGAGTGGAGGTGATCCGCGATCCGGAACACCTCGAGCGACGTTGGGAGGACGTCGTCGCCGTCGCAGCGGCAGCCGACGAGCACACCGACCGCGACAACTTCTGCGGACCACCGTTCGCGGCGTTCACCAAACCTCTGCTCGAGGCCGAAGCGCGGGCGGGAACTCTGCTCGTGGTGGGCTTGGTCGTCGGAACGCGATGGTGCGCACACGAAATCATGTTCCGCACCGGCGACGTGGCGGAGATGTGGATGTCCCGCTTCCATCCCGATGTGCGCCGGTACCAACCCGGTCAGCTGTTGCAACGATGGCTCGCCGACCACCACGACGACCTCGGCATCTCCCGATTCGATTTCATGCTGGGCACCTCGGAATTCAAATCGCATTGGGCGAACGGCGAATACCGGGTCGGAACCGTCGTTGCCACACCCGTCCGCCGCCGCCACGCCCGATGGATGCTCCAGCTCGCCGAGCACGGCAGCGACTGGGTGCGGCCGGTGCGCCGCGCCGCACGTGACGCGCTCCGGCCCGCAGGTGAATCCGTCTGATCAGAGGCATCCGGGTGTCGTTGCCGCCGTGCGCATCACGTGCCAGGCGGGTTTGGGCGCTAGGGCATGGTCGACGACACCGAAATTCTGTTCGCGATCGGATTCGTCGGTGCCACGATCGACGAGGCTGTACACGAACAGCTTGTCCACGAAACCGAGGCGCCGCTGCTCGGTGATGCCGTCGCGCAGTATCTCTGCCTGCCGCTCCGCATCCACCGCATCGGTGCCGGTTCCGGTAGGAGATCCGAATTCGGTTGCCCATATCGGCTTTCCGTCGTCACCGTGCCCGATCATGATGTCGCGCATGTCGCGCATCCGGTAGAAGGAGTTCCAGCTCTCGGTCGAGGCGTCGGAGGGCAAGGCGGGGTAGCTGTACGGATGCATGCCCACCACATCGAAACTCTCCGCCACACCCAGTTCGTAGAGTTCCGAGAGGAAGGTCGTCGGAGCGATATCCGTCCCGGTGTCGGTCGCCGGGGACAATCCGCCGCTCACGACCACGGCGCCGGGCACCGCCGCACGGATACGACTCGAGGCGGACTCCAGTAGGGCCGCATACGCCACCGGGTCCGGCTGCGGTCCGAAGAACACCGCGAGGTTCGGCTCGTTCCAGATCTCCCAGTGGGAGACCCGGTCCCGGTACCGCTGCGCGACATCCGCGCCGAACCGCCCGAACTCGTCCGGATCGGCGGGCCGGCCGTGCGTATCGTCTGCGTCACCGGCGCGTGCCCACTCCGGGGTGTGGGTGAGCAATCCGAGGATCTGCAGTCCGTGCGCGCGGGCCGCATCGACGACCCGGTCGGTTCCGGACCAGTCGAATTCTCCCCGGCTCGGCTCGAGAATCGACCAGTCGAAGTCGAACCGGACCCACGCCGCACCGCTGTCCGCGGCGGCGCCGAAGTACCGGTCGAGATCCGCATCCCCGAGAGTGTCGAGCCCCGAACCCGTGGCCACACCGAGGCTGTCGGCCGACAGATCGGTGCGGCACCCGGCGGGCTCGGTGCTTCCGCACGCGCCTGTACCGAGCACGACCAGCACCGCCACCGCGCTCAGCAGGCGTCTCCGTAGCACCGTTCTCCGTCTCACTGTTTCTCCGTACTGCTGTGCCCGGCGCGGACTCACCGCGACTTCACGAGCCCGACGAGTCCCAGCCCACCGGTGATGGGAAGGAAATGAACACCTGCGAACACACACAGGGGAGCAACGACGGCGGTGATCGGCCACGGCACGTCGAACTGCTCGGCGAGCAGCGACGCCCATACGGTCACTGCTACACCCAGCATGGCGATGGCCGACGCCTGGGCGAACGGGAACAGCCGCCGGACCGCAACCGTCCGGGCGACCACGACCCAGATCGCCACCACCATCACCGCCTCGGTGAGGACCGTCGCGAGGGCTGCGCCCTCGAACGACATCCGGGGGATCAGCACCAGGTTCGTGGCGACGTTCGCGACGAGTGCGGCGAACGCGACCCAGGGGTAGACGCGGTGCCGGCCGGTCGCGACGAGAACCATCAGGCCCAGTTCGGTGAGCATCGACAGTGCGCTGCCGGCCACGAGCATTCGGGAGGCATCGGCACCTTCGGCGAATCGCTCTCCGTAGAGCAGCGCCAGCACACCGTCCGCGGTCGGCCAGAATGCGGCGGTCGCCGCTGCTCCGAGGACTGCGAGCAGCATCGCCGCTTCACGCGTCCGCTGCCGGAACTGCTCGCTCTGCGCCGGCCACGTCGCGACGAGCAGCGTGGTGACGGGACCGACGACCGTGGAGGCGACCATCGACAACAGGTCGGCGAATTTGTACCCCACGGTGTAGAGGCCGACGGAGTCGAAGGTGTCCATCCGGCCGAGCATCAGCACGTCGACTTTCGACAGGACGGTGAGCAGCGCGAAACCGATCGTCAGCGGCACCGCCTCGATCAACATTTCGCGCCAGCGCCACAACTGGGCACGCGCGGCCGGTAGCGGTCCGGCTTTACCGGCGCGGACGCCACGAATCTTGAGTGCGGCCGCGACGACTTCGTTGATCACCGCGGGTGCGACGACCACCAGCAGGACCGGATGCCACAGGACGGCCGCAATGGTGCAGACCAATTGCGCGAGCTGGCCGAGTGTTTCGGCCGCGGCCACCGACGCCATACGCAGACGGCTCTGGTACATCACCGACAAGGCGTTGCTGGGGGTCGCGACCACCACGACCAGCCCTGCCACGACCGTCGCCCACACCACGTCCGACGAATAGCCCAGCAGCACCACGTATCCCACCGCGAGGGCGTAGCCGAGGATGCCGAGCACCCCGCGCAGCGCGATGAACGCCGTCGTGACGTAGGAGACCTCCCACGGATTGCATTCGACGAGTTTGGCGAGCACGACGCGGCCCACGCCCAGATCCGTGACCACCGACAGCACTCCGAGCAAACCGAACACGAACGAGAACTTGCCGAAGTCGTCGGGGGCGAGCACCCGTGCCAAAATCATCGATCCGGCCCAGCCCATCGACGCGATGGCCAGACGGCTCCCGAGCATCGCCACGGTATTGCGCCGCGCCGCGCGTCCGTCCAGTTGCGGCTGTCGCGGTTCGTGCAGGGTGCCGTCGCGGTCTTCGTGGACCTTGGCGACGATCCGTTCCATCAGGACGGTTTCGGCGACGAGGTCGATGTGCAGTTGCCCCGTGTTGGTCATCGAGGGATGCGCGTAGCCCGACAGTGACGGGGAATCCCAGATCTTCGCGTGGCGACCCGAGGGAGCGAGGTCGGCGGGAATGTGGGTGCTCTCGTCGTCGTCCACGTCGTCCGGACGTGAATGCCTACCCACCGGGAGTCACCTTCACAGTCGGAGGCCGGCGGTGCGGTAGGCGCCGACGGTGAGTTCCGCCGTCCGAGTCCACGTGAGGGTCGAGGCGACCTCCGGGGCGCGTCGCCTCAGTGCCTGGGCGGTGTCGAGGTCGAGGAGAGTGGCGCGCAACGCCGCCGTCCATGCCGGCACGGTGTGTTCGGTGACGAGCAGTGCCCCGTCGTCGGCGAAATCCGGCAATGCGCCGACGGCACTCGAGACGACAGCACCGCCGCACGCCATCGCTTCGAGGGGTGGGAGACCGAAGCCCTCGTAGCGCGAGGCGTATGCGACGACACTCGCGGCAGCGTAGAGGGCAGGCAGGTCCGCGGTGGCGACATAACCGAGTCCGTGGGCCCCGGACGGTGCGTCGCGTCCGGTCGAACCGGCGCCCGCGAGGACGAACGGCACGTCGAGGTTCCGGCACGCTTCGGCCACCAGCGCGACGGACTTGCGCGGTTCGACGGTGCCGACCTGCAGTACGAAGCGGTCGGGCAGTCCGTAGCGGGCGCGCACCTCGGCAACCTGGCCGGGCGACGGGGGCGTGGCCCACGGGGCCGGCGCCAGCGGGGTGACAACGGCATCGCGGCCCGACAACGCGTGGATGCGTTCGGCGGTGAACTCGGAGACGGCCACGAGGACATCGGCCCGGCGCATCGCGTCGCGCAGCAACCGGCGTTCCCCTGTCGCCCGGAACCGGCTGAACGCCCACGGTGCGTCGAAGACGGCCAGATCGTGAAACGTCGACACCGTCAGGCTGCGCTGACCGAGAGGGAGATCGACGTCGAGGCTGTGGAACAGGTCTGTGGAGGGGAGGGGCACCGCGTTCCACACGGCGCGGCGCACACCGCGTGCCACGGGGCGCCGCGAGGCAGAGACCTGTGGTGGCAACTCTGCCACCGCGTCGCGCTGAACTGTCGCGCACAACTCGGTCCCGGGGAGAAGCGCGGGCAGCGCCCTCAGCAGTTCACGGGCGTAGGTCTGGACTCCGCTGCCGGCAGGGCGGAGCGCCATGGCTCCGAACCCGATTCGGTATCCGGTCGATGAAGCTGCGAACGGTGCTGTGTGAGCGCACATCCCACGATTCCTAAGAGTAACCAGAAGTAGACGTCGAGCGGGAAGATCTCCAGATAGGTCGACACGGTGGACGCGACCGCCACCGCCACCACCGACGCACTCACACCGAGCGCGAGCGCGGCGTCCTGGCCGCGCATGATCCGCGAGGCGCGAAGGGTCGACACGGCGGCGCAGACCAGAACGAGGACGAACAACCACACTCCGATCGGTCCGAGTTCGACGGCGAGTTTGATGTAGTAGTTGTCGGGTTGGTACGGCATGAATCCGAAGGTCACCGCAGCCTGCAACGACATTTCCGAGAGCATGGGGTTGGTTTCGGAAGCGGCCTTGGCGGCGGCGGAACCGGTTGCGCCCAGTCCCTGACCGAACGGATGCACCCACAGCGAGGCAAGGGTCTCCGACCACCCGTCGCCGCGTTCACCGAGGCTCGACGACGACAAGAGCGGAGCAAGCAACGAGCCCGGTACGACGAGGAGAGCGATCGGCGCGGCGAGGGCGGCGGCACCGAATCCCAGCAGCAGCGCGCGGTGGCGGTGGACAGCGAGCCACAGCAGTGCGACCGCAAGACCGATATAACTGGCACGAACGATCGTCACGCCCATGCCCAGCAGCATGATCGGTGTCGCGCAGAGAAACAACCGGTTGCGGAGCCGGGTGGGATCGGCGAGTGCGATCGCGCCGCCGACGACGAGGCTGATCATCACGAACAACCCGAATGCGAACGGGGTCGTGAAGGTGCTGAAGCTACGGAGGATCCCGCCTGTGGTGCGGATCTGGTCGTCCCACTGGTACCCGAGTGCGGCGAGACGCTCACCGCCGATCGCTTGCTGGGCCAATCCGACGACCGAGGTGAACACACCCATGCCCATCAGGATTGTGACGAAGGTATCGCGGTCGCGGCCGTCGAACGGTGCGCGCCACAGGATCACGGGAATGATGAGGTAGAAGAAGGTGATCTTCAGCGGGGTAACGGCCCCTGGTCCCGACACAAGTATCGCCGACACGACACCCAGGACCACCCATGCCGCCACTGCCGGCCACCACGGGAAGGACGGAGTGGGACTACGTCTGCGATATGGGCTGACGAAGGTTGCCGCAAGCGTCAACAGCAGAACTCCCTCTTTCCACGGAGACAATGCAGAACCGCCGGGCACGATCGCGAGCAATCCGTGCAGCGGAGTCAGGGCCGCGACGAGAAGGAGCCCACGTTGCGGCCGCTGATAGAGAACGACGGCGAGGGCGGCTGCAGCGGGCAATAGGAGGACGAGCACAGTCGTCATGACACGTCCGGACAGGGGTGGGGCTCGTGTGCCGCTATCGTCCGGCCGAATGAATTAAGAACCGCTGCGGTGACCTCGGTGCGGATGAACTCACGTCCGTCACGGTGACAACCGCTGTGATCGCCGAGCTCCCCCGCCAAGATCTGGCCGGTGAACCCTCGGCGTCTCAGTCGTCGCAGACCCTCCCCGCCCCGTTGATCACGAAACCACTGGTGGTCTTGTGCCGAGAGCACGACGGTGACGTCGACACCTGCCCGACGCAGCGCTTCGAGGATCACCTCGGGGACCTGGGTCAGGCCGAGTCGGCCCAGCCACAGCCAGGCTGGGTAGGGCAAGTGTTTCCGCGCTAGCGGCTTGATCCGAGCGCGCAGCGATACCGAGCCGACCGTCGGTCGTTTCTCACCGCCACCGGGCGCAGCAGGTACGGGCGGGCGGAGCTGAGTGCGCAGTGATTTTCTTACCCGTGTCGACCACAAGATCATGTTGACCAGAACGACAGTGTGCGCGTGCCCTCGAAGTGCGATGTACGAGGAGTACCACCCGCCCGAGCACAGTCCCGTCGCGATCAGGTCTTTCGGATCGATATTCAGCGCACCGGCGGCGTCGAGCGCATCGCGGTCGGACACCTCCGAATACAACGCCACCTGCTGGTCATGTTTCACCATGCCGGTGTCTCCGACGCCGGTGCGATCGAAACGAACAGACGAGACTCCGTGCGCGGCCAGGCTTCGGGCAAGTTCCACCCAGATGCGGCCCGGGCCGATGCGGTGCTCGTAGGCGGTCCCGAAGAACAGCACGGTGGGTCGATGATCGTCGCTGCCCGTCGATTCGACCGCATGGGTCCGCACCGCGAACAGCGCATTGGGTCCGAGCGATTCCACCGATTCGTAGACGGGAGATCCGTCGGTCGTGGTGGCCACCGCCGCGCGATGCCGGAGCGACAGCACCACCTCGTGGGTGTCGGTGGGCGACCCTCCGGCGATCCAGTCGGCGATCTCCCGGATACCGCCGAACGGGATGTCGGCGTACAGAGCTGCGGGGGCGGTGAACGCCTCGTGGTCGACGAGGGGCAGTTCGTCGCACACCAGCGCGTCGGCGAGCGCGGACAGTGCCGGGGTGTCGCGCGCCGCGGGGCGCGTCGCGAGCATGGTCCTGATGCCGGTGAACACACTCGCGTCGATGCGCAGCGTGCTCAGCGCGTGCGCGGCGTCGGGGGAGAGGGCCCCGCCGATGATCGAGATGCGGGGATCGGCCGGATCGTCGGTCCCCTGGGTTACCCGGTACAGGGCGCGTTGTTCGCGCAGGGCGCTGCGGCCGGAAAGGATGGGATCCCACAGCACCACGGCGTCGACCGGTCCGCAGCCGGGAAGCGCGGTGGCCGCGAGAAGTGCTCCGGCGCGCAGACCGACCACGGTGATGTGCGCTGCTCCGCATGCGCGCGCGAGTGCGGTCGCCGCAACGACGCTGCGCTGCCAGGCCGCTACCGCGTCAGGGGAATCCTGGTCGCCCGACGAGTCACCGGCACCGGAATAGTCGAACCGCACCGACGTCAGGCCGCGGTCCGCGAGCTGCTCGGCGAGTGCTTTCATGCCGCGGTAGGTGTCGAGGTGTTCCTTGCCCAGCGGTGGACAGAGCACCACGGCGCCGCGGGACCGGCCGTCGTCGGGAACGTGAATGTGCGCGAGGAGTGGTGCGTCGGCGGGCCCGAACCACGACGAGTGCTGCACGCCCACGTTCGAACCTCCAGATCATGCGGGTGACCCAAGGCGGCGGACGGCGCACCACGCGCCACCTCTTGAATCGGGTTGTTGCTACGACACATTCGAATCGGGCCGTCGACACCCGGCGGTACCGGTGCGCAACCTGTGCCATAAACTACCGTGCCCTACTGCTCGGGCGTTCGGAGGGATGGTCATGCCGGGAGTGCTCGTGCACGAGTGGATCGCACGTGACGGCGGTTCGGAGAAGGTGCTCGACGAGTTCGTGCGGTGCTATCCCGATGCCGACGTCCTCTGTTTGTGGGACGACGCCGAGCGTTACCCGACGCGGACGGTGCGCGAGAGCGGACTTGCGCGCACCCCCCTGCGGCGCCACAAGGCGCTCGCGCTCCCCGCGATGCCCTACGTGTGGCGGCGGAGGACCGGGGACTACGACTTCGCGCTGGTCAGTTCGCATTGCTTCGCCCACCACGTGTCGTTCCGCGGTGCCGCACGCGACTTCCGCAAGTTCGTCTACGTGCACACCCCCGCGCGTTACCTGTGGAACCCCGAACTCGACGATCGAGGTGCGTCGACGGCGGTCAAACTGGCATCGCCGCCGCTCCGGCGTCTCGACCGCCGGCGGGCGGCAGAAGGGGCACAGTTCGCTGCGAACAGCGATTTCGTTCGACGCCGGGTGGAACGGGCCTGGGGCGTGGAGGCCCGCGTGATCTTTCCTCCGGTCGACACGACACGGATCTCGTCGGTCCCGGAGTGGAGTGCGGAACTCTCGGAGCCGGAATCGGCGCTCCTCGAGAGCCTTCCGGACACGTTCGTCCTCGGGGCGTCGAGGTTCGTTCCGTACAAGCGGCTGGACTGGGTCATCCGTGCCGCTGATCTCGCGGGTCTGCCCGTCGTCGTCGCGGGGTCGGGTCCGGAGGAAGCGCGGCTGCGGAAGCTGGCCGACGAGGCCCGTGTGCCCGTGCGTGTGCTTGCGCGTCCGTCGGACGAGTTGCTGTACGCCCTGTATCAGCGCGCGCATGTCTACGTCTTTCCCGCGATCGAGGACTTCGGGATCATGCCGGTCGAAGCGCGCGCTGCCGGCGCGCGGGTGATCGTCAACGAACTCGGCGGAGCTGGGGAGACCGTGGTGGAAGGGGTGGACGGCTTGCACTTTCGGGACGATTCCGTGGAGTCGCTCGCGGAGTGCATCGCGGCCGTCGACACGGTTCCCCGACGGGGCCGGAATTCGGTGGCGGAGTTGTCGTCGGAGAGATTCCGTGCGGACATCCGGAACTGGGTCTCCTCGTGAGCCGGAAACGGTGACGTACGACGGCTCCCGCCCTCGCTGAGTCGATCTTGTCTCGCTTCGTGCCCTGAGGTAGGTTCCACGCGGGTCGCGGGCCTGTTCGATGGGGGACAAGTGGGGTTCGGCATGCACTTCGGTACGACGGTTGGCCTTCTTGTGGACCCGCTCCGGATGTTGGCGTCGCCCGAATCCTCTGCGCCCCTGGCACCGGAACGGCTGTAGGGTCGCCGGCCGTTCTACGGACGGAACCGGGTGTCGCCGCGGTTACGAGGGCCGAAACACGCCGCACGTGCACTCAACGGATCGCACGCTTCCGGACGGTGCTGTCACCCCGCGGCCGGACATTCTCGCACGGACAGGCTTCCGTTCCGGTGTGACCTAGAGCACTGAAACACTTCTCGGCAGGAAAACGGTAATAGCGGCATAACGGTCATAGCAGTCGGGCAGGGCGAAACGGTCGGGACCGACCGAGCCGTCACACGGTCGGGGGGCGAGGGGTAAGCCGAAGCATGGGGCGTAAATGAGCATCGAAGCCGGGCGAGCGCGAAGACTGCGCGCCCTACCCGCCCCGAGCCCGGACACGACGCGGGAATCCACCGAGAGGCACGGCACCCGCAGGCAATGGCAGACCATCCATACCCGGCTGTTGTGCCTGACCGACGCCGCAGTCGTGTGTGCGGTTCTTGCACTTGCACAGTGGGTTCGGTTCGCTTTCGGTGAAGTTCCGGAGGCCGGAGTTCCGAGCTCGATGCTGCTGGCGGTCGCCGTTGCCGGCTGCTGGCTCGCCGCGTTGTCGCTGGCTCGCACCCGCAAACCCACGGTAATCGGCAGGGGCGAAGAGGAGTACCGTCTGGTCACCAGGGCGACGCTCCAGTGTTTCGGATTCATCGCGATCCTGTCGTTCCTGATCGAGTCGTTCGTGATCGACCTCGACGCGGTCCGCATCTATCTCGGAGTCGCCCTGCCCCTCGGGCTGGCCGGCCTTCTCCTCGGGCGGCATCGGTGGCGCCGGGAGATCGGCCGCAGGCGTGAACGCGGCGAGTTCCGCACCTCGGTACTCGTGATCGGCGGTGACCAGGCGGTCAAGGCGATGGTCGAATCCTTCACTCGTGACGCCGATTCCGGTTACCGGGTGGTGGGAGTGTGCACCCCGGGATACACCGGTGAGCAGATCCGGACGCTCACCGCGGGCGGGCTCGACATTCCGGTCCTCGGTGGCGAGAAGGATGTGCTGCACGCCGTCAAGCTCACGGGCGCAGACACCGTGGCGGTGGCCACGAATGCGCAGTGGGGCAATTCCGATCTCGCAGACCTCGCGTGGGACCTCGAGCCGTACCGGGTGGACCTTGTGGTCGCGCCGGGTGTCACCGAGATCGCGTCACCCCGGCTGTCGATGTACCCGGTGGGCGGTCTCCCTCTCGTCCACGTCGAGGAACCCCAGTACCGCGGGTCCAACCGGATGGCCAAGACCGTCTTCGACCTCGTGAGCGCGACTCTCGCTCTCCTCGCCTTCGCACCCGTCATGCTGTGTGTCGCGGCTCTGATCAAAGTTCAGGATCGGGGGCCCGTCTTTTATCGCCAGGAACGCGTCGGGCTGAACGGAGCGACCTTCCGCATGTGGAAGTTCCGGTCCATGGTGACGGACGCGGACACGATGATCGATGAGATGCGACGCGAAACGGACAGCAGTCGCTCGGTGTTCTACAAGTCGTCGTCCGACCCGCGGATCACCCCGGTCGGACGATTCATTCGCCGAACCAGCATCGACGAACTGCCGCAGTTGTTCAACGTTCTGACGCGCGATATGAGTCTGGTCGGTCCGCGCCCCCTCACGGTGGGGGAAGGACGGGAGATTCCGCGCTTCGTCGACCGCCGAATGCTGGTGCGCCCGGGCATGACCGGGCTGTGGCAGGTGTCGGGACGGTCGAATCTCTCGGAGGCCGACCGTGTTCGGCTCGACCTGTTCTATGTGGCGAACTGGTCGATGGTGCAGGATCTGCTGATCGTCGCGAAGACGGTGCGCGCTGTCCTCGCGAGCGACGGCGCCTACTGAGGCGCGTTTCGGCCCGCCGGCTCAGGCTCCTCGCACCGCGTGTGCGAACGCCGTCATCAACTCCGCACTCTTGATCCCGCGACCGGACTCGATGCCGCTCGAGACGTCGACGCCCCAGGCTCCCGACGTGGCGACCGCTCGCGCCACATTGTCCGGGGTCAAGCCGCCGGCGAGGATCCAGCGCCCGTCGGGGACAGCGCTGCGATCCTGCCAGTCCCACGTGACCCCGGCACCCGCAACCGCACCGTCGACGAGCAGCAGATCGGCGCCCAAATCCTCGGACACCGACGCGGCGCCGCTCTTGTTCACCGCACGGACGACAGTCAGTCCCGCCTCGTGGAGCACCCGGACGTCGTCCGCCGAACGCAAGTCGTGCACCTGGACGTGGTCGAGGCCGGCCGCACGGGCTGTCGCGACGATCTCGTCGAGAGCCATCTTCACGTAGACCCCCACCGCGAGTGTTCCGTCGGGCACCCGCGACCGCAGTCGCGTCGCCTCTTCGGCAGACACCCGGCGCGGACTGTCGGCGAAGACGAAGCCCACCGCGTCGACACCCAGTTCGACGGCCAGGTCGACCGTGGCCTCGTCTCGAAGCCCGCACATCTTGATGAACGTCATCGCCTGCCTTCCGTCCTCGTTCCCTACGAGGATATGGGTACGGCAGGGAGGCTTTTCGACCCGCTATGCGGCGAGGGAGAGGGCGACGCTGGCGCACCCGGGGCACAGCGCGGTGGGGTCCACGACCCAGCCGTTGGCGCGGGCTGCGAGCGCGGCGACGGTGTAGGTGTGTGCGACAGTCCGGTAGGAGTGGTCACATCGCTCGCACCGGAACGACCAGCGCTGGGCACCGAAATGCTCGGTGCCGCGTGTTGCGACGTCCTGCGTGGCGATGCCCTGCGTCGGGGTGACCATCCGAAGATCTGCCTTCTGGCGCACAGGTCTGCACCTTTCTCCTTCTGCGCGTCCCGCGCGGTGCGGACGCAACTTCCCACCGTCAGGTACCCGTTTCGGTGCCGGAAAACGTGAGATCTGCGTCACACGCCTGGTGTGTCGTCGGGTGGGGAGAGCGTTCCCACCCGTGGGGCCGGGTCGGAAGCTGCGCCCGGAAGACGCCCGAGTTCGGCACCGGACGCGGTGTCCTGACGCACTGTGTCCTGACGCAGCTGTGCGAGCCAGATCAGGAAGCCGACGCCGATCATCACGTACGCGCCGCCTACCAGGTGTTGCGGCAGCGCCCACTCGAGTTCGCGTCCGTCGCCCGCCGGCAGCAGGTGGTGCGGCCCGATGAGGAAGACCGCACCGATGGCGACAGCAACGGCGACGTTGCGCCGGCTGGGTGCACGCAGCACCTCGAGTGTCAGCACCATCAGTGCCGGAGCGACCCAGACCCAGTGGTGCGACCACGAGACCGGCGAGGCGAGAAGCACCGCAGTCGCAGTGGCGAGCAGCGCCGTCACGAGGTCTCCCCGCGAGAGAGCGAGACGGATCGCGACGACCGCGACGATCAGCATGACGGCGACGGCACCGAGCCACAGCGCCGACTCGAGCGGGTCGGGCGGAGCGAACCGGGAGACGACGGCCTTGAAGGATTCGTTGGCCGCGTAGTACGCCGAGCCGATTCGCCCGGTGTCCGGAAGCGTGTGCAACCAGTACCGCGTGGACGCCTCGGGCAGGAGGACGAACGCCGCCGCAGAGAAACCGAGTGCGGAGACGACGATGCGTGCGCTGGTCCGCCAATCGCGCGCGAGCAGGAACAACAGCAGGAAACCCGCGGGTGTCAGCTTGATGGCGGCGGCAAGACCGATCAGCACACCCCGGGGCCATTTGGGTTTGGAGGCGAGTACGTCGACGGTCACCAAGGCCATGAGCACCAAGTTGATCTGGCCGAAGCTGATGGTTTCGCGGACCGGTTCGAGTTGGAGTGCGACGGCGACGGTGACCGCAGTGACGACCCAGGATGTGCGGTTCTCCAGGTCGGGACGCACACGTCCGAGCACCATGCGCACCGTCACCACGAGTGCTGCGACGGACACCGCGGTGAACACGAACTTGGAGAGTGTGACGGGGATCAGTGCGAGCGGTACGAAGAGGATCGCGGAGAGCGGGGGGTAGGTGAACGGCAGTCCGAAGTCGTCGACGACCGGAGGGATCGCACCGTAGAGGTCTCCGCCGTCGAGCAGCACGTGTGCGCCCATGCGGTAGACCAGCAGGTCGATGTAGTCGTTACCGACCAGAAAGGCGATCGTCGCGGCGATCGAGAGACCGAAGATCACCGCGATCGCGGTGGTGTGTGCGCGGAGGTCGAGGGAGAGTTCGGTCGATGGGCGGTCGTCGTCTCGCTTCAGCCATAAATGTCGCACTCGATGACTTTACTGATCTTTCCTCGATCTTCGGGCAACCTCAGCTGTCGATCCGGATTCCGAGGTGTGCGGCGAACATGCCTGCGAGTGCGACGGCCTGATGGCCGCTGATGGTCGATCCCCTCAATCCGTCCAGATTTCTGATCACTCCGATCTCCGCGCCCCGGAAGTCGACGTGCGCGAGAGTGGCGCGGTTCACATCGAGGTCGCCGATTCGGCTGTCTTCGAACGCCACCCGCGTGAGGTTCGCTTCGGCGAGGTCGAGTTCGTCGATGATGCATCCCCGGAACAGCACGTCACGCAGGTTCCCTGCGCGCAGGTTGATCAGGCTGATCTTCGAATCGGTCACCACCACCGAGCGCAGTCCGGAGTCGTACAGGTCGAGCGCGCCGATCCGGCTGCCGACGATCCGCACGTTGTGCAGGGTGCTGCGGGAAGCGGAGAGCTTCGGTGCGTGCATCCGCTCGATGCGGGTGTCGACCATTCGTGCGCTCGTGAAGTCCGTGCCGTCGACGGACACCCCGGTGAGCTCGCACTCGGACAGCGTCACACCCGCGAGATCGAGTCCGGACAGGTCGACGTCCGAATACCGCATTCGCTCGACGGTGGTGTGCGCCGCCAGGTCGCCGGCGTCCCCGTCGTCGAGTTCGACCGGCCGACGTCCGTCGATCTTCGGGGGCTTGGTGGTGGTCCGGGAGGCGCGAGTGGTCATGCGACCAGTGTCGCCCGTACGGGTGCCGCGCAGATCCGGACCCTCCGCGTGATCGGGCGACCGCAATCTGATCCTTCCCCGCCGGAGGGGTCGAACAGGTCATGCATTCGAACATATGATCGAACGGTGAAGCTGTATCGAATCCCGTCCGGCTGGGCCGAACCTGCTCCCGCGCGCTGCCCCAACGGGCATCGGCTGGGACCGAACCGGACGCTGGTGGGATCGCAGGTATGCGACTGCGGCGTGATGCACCGGACACATGCGTGCCGCGTGTGCGACGCCGTGGTCTACAGCCCGCCGCTCGGGGACCGCTGTCGTGCGCGTGCATTCGACGAGCGGTGATCAGTGAATCCTGACACAAGCGTGGACAAAGAGATTTATCGTGGGCGCGGGAGGAAGTGAAGTAGGCAGTTGTAGCGCGAGGGGTATCGCAACCGCGGGAGCGGGTGCGGTATTGCTACCGGTCACGCCGGACGCCGTCGCTGCGGAACCCGGCGGGGCGGTCGAGTGCCCGTCGGAGTAGCTGTGAACCCAGGAGTGATGTGAGCAGGGAAGCCCCGCCAGCGAAATGAGGGGGAGGAGCCGGCGGGGCCCTGCGCTGTATCTCCATGTGTGTCGGGGAGGACTTCTGGAGACACGGCCACCTGAATGTGGCCGTCGGGGAGTTTAGGTCAGGTGCGCGCACCCGGTCCAGCATCGAGACGAAACCGATACCCAAATCGGTTGCGGGGATGTGGATCGCAGGGTCGGCAGCCTCGCCTAGTGCCGATTCCGAGGTCCGCGCGGGGGCACACTCACGTCCTGTTGCGCGGCCAGGATCTGCTGGGGCATCGCGCGTGTCTCGTCGACGTCGACGCTGCGGGGCGCGGGTCGTGGCCGACGCTCGTGTCTGCGCCGGTTGCGGGCGGTCGTCCGGAAACCCCAGGCCGAAATGGCGAGTGCCACCCCGGAAAGCAGGTCCGCTTCGGTGAGCCCGTGGTCGGGAGTGACGGAGTACAGCACCCGTCCTTCCAGCATTCCGTTCATGAGGAACCAGAGTGCGGCGGCTACCGCAGCGGCGAGGCTCGAGAGGGCGTGCGGCCTCGCCAGGCACCATGTCGATGCCGCGAACAGCGAGCACATGGCGACGAGCGAGTAGAACAGGGCGTGCTGCATGGGCTCCCTCTCGTTGCCGGCGGCGGTGCCCCACTGTACTGGGGAGGGCATCTGCCGATGCAACGACGGCGTGTCGGCGCCATGCCGGCAGCAACCGGAATGGCGCCGACCGCCGAGTCGTTCGGGCAGCGACGGTGATTCGCTGTGTCAGCAGCCCGGTACGGCGCTGCCGTCTCCCTGGATGGCCAGCAGCGCGCAGAACGTCGCGGCACTGACCTTCCACGTGCCGTCCTCCTCGATCGCCTCGCCGGACTGATCGGGAAGTACGGGGGCACCGTTCATGAGCAACGTCCACGAGACCGTGGCGGTGCCGTCATCCGCGACCGTCACACCCTCGACGGTTGCTGCCGTCGCGGAGGCCTGGGGGTCGGTGGCCATGCCCTCGAGGGCGGGAAGGAAGTTCTCGCCGTTCTCCACCACGCCGGCGCGCGTGGCCGCCGGGGTCGTCCCGTCGAAGAAGGTGACATAGGACGCGGTCACCGCCTCCGTGGTAGCAGTGTCGGCCGAGGCCGCTTCCGCAGTTGGAGTGGTAGTGGTGGCGACGCTGGACGTGGTGGAGGTGTCGTCGCCGGACGTGTCTTCGCTGGAATCGCTGCAGCCTGTGACGACTGCGGCGGCGACGGCCATCGAACCGCAGACGGCGAGCGCACGACGGGTGATCGAGACGCGCATGTGAGTCCTCTCCGGGTGCCGGACGTTTTCCGTCACCCTGTTCGACCGGCAGTGGAATCCCGCTACCGGAGATGTGGTCGTGGTCGTGACGGAGACGCGGTCGCGACCTCGAGTCGTTACGGCGAACCGTGTCGTCTAGGACGATCCGTCCCGGCGGGGCAGACCGTCGGAGAGAACCGCCAGATCGAAGGCTTGGCGGGCCATCCAGAACCGGAGAAAGCCGGTGAGCGAGTACCGCAGGAACACGGCGGATCCCACCACGGCCACCGCAACGCCGACGATCGCCATCACGATCGCGTCGCGTTGCACGAGAGCGTCGGAGGTGTTGTGCGACAGGAAGTACGACGCCACGCCGAGCACGGGACCTGCCACCATCAGGATGAGGCCGAGGCGCAGCCAGAGGTCGTGTCGCCCGGCCGCCGGATCCGGGATCTTCAGTTGGGCGAGTTCGCGGGTGAACCTGTCGGCGCGGTCTTCGGTCGAGGTCATGGCGCACTTCCTAGGTAGAGGGATGCGAGTTCGGTGCGTAGGTCTTCCGGATGTCCCTGTTGCTGGATCCGCCCGCGGATCAGCACCGCTGCGTGATCGGCGAAATCGAGTACCGCGTCGGCGAACTGCTCGACGACGAGCACGGCCACTCCGCTCCGGGCGATCTCCGAGACGTGGTCGTAGAGCTGGGCAACGATCATCGGTGCCAGACCCATGGACAGCTCGTCGAGCAGGAGCACGGCGGGGTCGGTGGCGAGACCGCGGGCGAGCGCCAGCATTTGCTGTTCGCCCCCCGACAGTGTTCCCGCGGTCTGCGCCGCTCGCTCGGCCAGAATGGGAAAGCGCGAGAACGCGATCTCCTCGACCTCGGCTCGTGGACGACCGGTGAAGGTCATCATCAGGAGGTTGTCCCGAACCGACATGTTGGGGAACACCCCTCGGCCTTCGGGGATAAGGCACACTCCCGCCCGTGCCAGATCCCGGGGCGCGACTCCCGTGGCGTCACGGCCGCCGAGTAGTAGCTGCCCGGACGAGACGGGATGAACGCCGGCCGCGACCCGCAGGGTGGTGGTCTTGCCGGCTCCGTTGGGGCCGAGCAACGCCACCACCCGACCCGCAGCGACCTGCAGGTCGATTCCGTGAAGAACGGTGATGGCGTCGTATGCGGCTCGGACACCGCGCATTTCGAGTATGGCGCTCATGACTTCCCCAGATAGGCTGCGAGCACGGTCTCGTCGCTGCGGATGACACCCGGTGGCCCGGACGCGATGATCTTCCCGAGATCGAGCACGTACACCGTGTCGCACACGCTCATGACGAGTTCCATGTCGTGCTCGACCAGCAGGACGGCGGTCCCGTCGGCGGCGAGCGCGCGCAGGAGCGCGGCGAACAGTTCGGTCTCCTGCACGTCCTGGCCTGCCGCCGGCTCGTCGAGGAGGATGAGGGACGGACGCACCGCAAGTGCCCGCGCCACCTCGACGAGGCGTCCCATGCCGGTGGACAGTGAGTCGGCGGTGGTGTCGGCGAGATGTTCGATACCCAGTCGGGCGAGTATCTCGTCGGCGACGCGCCCAGCGTGTCGTCGCTCGGGTCCCAATTCTGCTGCTACGCGCAGGTTGTCGCGCACGCTGAGTCGGCCGAACAGTTCGAGGCGTTGAAATGTACGGGCGAGCCCGTGTCGTGCGCGGCGAGCCGGACCGGCGCGTGTCACGTCCCGGCCGTTGAGGGACACGGTGCCCGAGAGGGGTTTCCGGAGTCCGGAGACCACGTCGAACAGAGTGCTCTTGCCCGCACCGTTGGGGCCGATCAGTCCGGTCACCTCTCCGCGTTCCGCGGTCAGCGCGACCCCGTCGAGCGCGCGGTGGCCGCCGAACGCGACCGAGATGTCGTCAACTGCGAGTTGTGACGGCACGATCGAGCACCTCCTCGTCTTCCGCAGTCCATGGACGCTTCACGCCCCACCACTCCACGGGGATCTCCTCGGAGTGCGGAACCGGCCTGTGGCGGGCGGCAGCCCAGCTCCGTGCGGCCAGCGCTCCGGCGACGATCCCGGCGATCAGCACGTATCCGTTGATCACGTCGATCAGTCGCAGTAGCCAGAGCAACACCACCCAGGTGACGACGGCCGCGATCACGAGTGCATCGTGGAAAACCGGTTCCCAGCGCCGCCGCAGCGACGGGACCACACCGTCGTCCACCGCGCCGGACCCGTACGCGAGACCCGCGGCGGCCGGTGCGACCTGAACGAGGTTCTGCGCGGCGGGCCACAGTGCCACGATCGCGTTGAACGGTCCGGCGAGCATCGACCCGGTGAACAGTCCGTTACCCACCACCCCGAGGCCGCCTACGACCGCGATGAGGAAGATCGACAGTCCGGCAACGAAATTGAACTGGTCGGCCGCGACGGATTGCAGTTGCATCCCGTACAGTGCACCGCCGAGACCGGCGATGCCCGCGGAGATCGCGAAGACGACGATCTTCGTCAGAAGCAGGCTGCCGCCGAGCGTTGCGTATGCGGCTTCGCTGTCGCGCAAGGCGATCAAGCGCCTGCCGAGCCTGCCCCGCCGCAGTGCCGCGATGCCCGCGGTGACCAGCGCGAGGCAGACTGCCGAGAACACCGTCAGTTCGGCGGGGGTGTCGACCTGCATCCCGAACAGTGACGGGCCGACGAGTTCTACCGACCCCTGGTCGAACAGCGCGATGTCGATGCCGAAGAGTTCGAACGACGGCAGCGAGAAGATCCACCGGTCGAGCACGACGGCGATCGCGGCCGTGCCCAGTGCCAGGTACACCCCCGACAGCCGGAGGGCGGGTACCGCGACGACGGCTCCTGCGACGCCCGCGACCACCACCGCCGCGATCAGCGCCCACCACTGTCCGTCGCCGCCGAGGTGTGCGCACGCGATCGCACCGATGCCGGCCATGCTGAGCTGGCACAGCGAGATCTGGCCGGCGTACCCGACGAGCGGGACGAACGACAGCGCGATGACACCGAAGGCGAAGATCTGTCCGTAGGTGACGAGATCGCCCGCGCCGAGCACGGTGGCGAGGAGGAGCCCGAACGCCACGATGACGCCCGCGAACGCGAACGTTCCGCGCACCGACGGCAAGGGAACCGGGCTCAGGTGACGGTCTCGCCCGCGCAACCTTCCGTGCGGGAAGAGCAGCAGCGCGAGCAGCAACACGATCGCGGGTGCGGCCAGCCGCAACCCCGGGAGGTACTCGTTCTGCGGCAGATAACCGGCAAGGTAGGCCTCCATGCAGCCGATCACGATCGCGCCGACGAAGGTCATCGGCAAGCTCTTCAGCCGCCCGAATATCGCTGCGGCATAAGCACTGACGATCAGCAGCGACAACTGGGTGGCATCGAGCGCCACCATCGGCGCGATGAGGATCCCGCCGAGGGCCGCCAAGGTGGTGCCCAGGATCCAGGCGACGCGGTTGGCGCGCACCGGGTCGGCGCCGGTGAGTCCGACGAGGGCCCGGTCGTCCACCGTCGCCCGCATTTCCGCGCCCGTGCGGGTGTTGAACATCAGCAACCGGAGCCCGAGCGCCACTACGACCGCGACGACCATCGTCAGGGCCTGATGCCAGGAGACCGTGGCCGCGCCGATGTGGAAGGAGTCCTTCTCGGCGAAGAACGTCGGGAGCGAACGGGACTTGTTGGGATCCCAGATCCACCGGGCGACGGCGATCAGGCCGCTGAGCATCGCGATTGTCATGACGAGCCTCTCGGCTTCCCCGAGACGCTGTACGGGCCGCATCAGGTGCTCGACCAGTATCCCGAACGCCGGCGCCAGCACGAACAGCACCGTGATCACCGACAGCCACACCGGCCAGCCCCAGCCGATGCTGAGTTGCCAGTACGCGAACGCGGCCATCATTCCGGTGGCGCCGTGCGCGAAGTTGAACACCCCGGTGGTCGTGTAGGTCACCACCAGCCCGCTGCTGATGATCGCGTAGATCGCAGCGGTGCTGAGGCCGACGATCCCGAAGGTGACGAACTGTTCCATTACTGGATGTCGCCCATGCTCTTGCCGACGTCGGCGAGTGTCATCGGCACGCCGTAGTCGCCGGGGTACGCGAACGGCGGAGTGTTGCATCGATAGAGCCCGTTGTCGGCTCCGAAGTCGGCCGTGACCCAACCTTCGGGTGTGGCTGCCTCGATGTTGAAACATGGTTGCGGTGGAACAGGATTCGCGAGGTTACCGGCGGCGTGGAGGCCACCGCCGGTCCATGCGTCTTCCTGCAGCGCAGCCTCGTAGACACAAGAGCGGGTGAGGTCGTCGCCGCAACTCGTCGCGGCTTTCGCGAACAGCGCCCAGGCGGACATCGCCCGTAGCGCCGGGAAGGTGATCTCGGCGTCCGGCGCGTATTCGGCGTACATGTCGAGGACCTGCTGGACGGCGGGCTCGTCGTCGGCGCTGCTCAAGGGAGCGCTGCCGCCCAGATCGACGTAGTTGTTCTGGAATTCGGCCGACTTCCCGAGAAGTTCGATGAACGAATCGTTGTATGCGTTGTTGTTGGCGTCGATCCAGTCGAGCTTGTAGTTCATCCCCGTGAGCACTTCTTCGAGCTTGGCGAGTTGCTTGAAGTCGCCGTAGAAGACCAGTCCGCGAACGTTTTTGCTCTTGATGGACTGTGCATAGGGGGTCCAGTCGGCGACGCCCATCGCGGGGTAGAGGTCGTTGTAGGTGAGGGTGCCACCTGCTGCGGTGATGCTGTCGACGGCTTGTTGCCCGAGGTCGCGGGTGACAGGCGAATCACCGTTGATGATTCCCACCGAACCCGCGGACTCCGGGTACTTCTCGGTGATGAGCCATTCGCGGAAGCCGTAGTAGGGGTCGTAGCCCGGAACCCGGCTGGGGGAGGCGCTGATCTCGAGATCGGCGCCCACTGCCTGCGTCTGCGAGACCTGGGCGGGGTAGCTGGGCAGCAGGCACGACAACCGTTCCTTGACGCCGAGACCGTCGAGCGCAGCGCCGCCGCCGACGAGGGCGAAGTCCTCGCGGCAGGCTTCGATCATCCGTTGCCGGACTTCCATCAGTTTCGCGTCGCGCGTTTCGGCTACGAGCGTGCGGCCGTTGATGCCGCCGGCGGCGTTGCACCATGAGGTGAACACATGTGCGGCATCGACGAATTCGGGGTTCTTGGTGAAGCCGACATCGGACAGGACGCCGACTCGGATCTCGTCGGCGGTCACGCCCTGCGCGGTCGCAGTCGTGGCGTCGCCCGGCCCGCAGAGACCGCTGAGGTCGCCGAAGTCGCCCGAAACGGATTGCGCGGTACCGCCGCGCGATTCGTCGTCTTCGGACCCACCACTTTCGCTGCGCCCGCTGCATCCTGCGGCGAGCACGGCGATCGCCGCCAGTGCGACGAGCGTCCGTTGTGCTTTCACGTCTGCCTCCTTCACCGGGCCGTTCGGCCAGCGCTGTGAACGGGTGACCCGGCGTCCGAAGCCCCCACTTCGCCGGTGTCGGGCATGATGCTTGCACAGGAGGGGAACCGACTTCTCGCTTTTGGAGAATCAGACAAAAGATTTTCCGTGCTCGACGAGACACGCGTCGTGCGACGTGGTAAGGGTCGTTCTGTCCCGGAAGCAACGATCGTCACGGAACAGGTATTACGGAACTGTTCGGCCCGGTCACGCCCGGGATGGGTGAATACGGCGCACGGCCGTGTCGCTCCCGGCACGACCGGCGGTCTCGACGGCCGGCACGCGGCGCGGCGTGCTGTTATCCCGCGCGGTGCCGGTCGCGGCCGTTGCCGTCAGGCCAGTTGGGCCTGATGAAGATGCCCTCCGCTTCGACGCAGATCCCGTGCGGCCCCGCGATGTGTCCGGTGACGAATCCCTTACGCCCCTCGATCCGGTCGAGTTTTGCTTCCCCGTGCAGATCGCCGAGAGGGGTGGGCCTGCGATAGCGCAGCGTGAGCGTGCCCGTCATTCCGGGTGAGCCGCCCACCCGGGCCGCGTCACCGAGCAGCTGGTCCAGGATCAGCGCCGAGACTCCGCCGTGTGTATGTCCCGCGGGCCCTTCGAAGCCGACATGCAGATGGAAGTCGGCCCACACGCGACCGTCGGGATCCTGGTTGATGCGGGGCAGTGGCGCGATCGCGTTCCGCAGTCCCATGGCGGCGTTGCCCCACACCCGGAAGTTGCCGGCGTCGTTGAACCGGGTACCGAAGGGGTGGTCCTCCTTCCGGCGCCCGAGCAACTCCCTCGCGGCTGCCAGGTGCTCCCGGGCCCGTCGCACGTCGTCGTCATCGGCTCGGCTCTGCACGGCAAGCGGGATCAGTGCGCGGACATCGTCGGCGAGCGGACCGTACAACGCGGCCTGACGAGCGATCTCCTCTTCGGAAAGCCCGTCGTTGACGAAAAGGCGGGCGGCAGCGTCGAGAGCATCGGTCATCGCGGGGTCTCCGGGTTCGTGTGAGGGGCCACCGCTAGTCGACCGTGTCCGTGCCCGCTGGTCAAACGCCGGTGCCGACGTGCGGGACGCAGGTTGCCGGTCGGGCGTGCCGGGAGAAGCGGGGACCCCGTCGGCGAATTCGAGGGGAGGGGCCGACGGGGCCGGCCGCAGCGCCGAAGGGGAGGAGGCGCGTGCAGCGTGTTGCGAGGAGCAACTCCGAAACACGCTATACGTCCTTCCGTCACGCTGCCGCGAAATGCAAGGTGACCCCGGGGGTGAATCGGGGACTCGGCGGCGGAGAGACTGCGCGTGCGGCCCTTGCCGGTCGGTCGAGGGCCGAAGCCGAGGCGGAGCGTCGTCCTCCGAGACAGACTCACCGTCGAGGGTGCAGGATGTACCGATACCCATCCGCCGATCTCTTGGGAGTAGGCATGTCGGCGACACCGCCCACCGAGTTCCGCGATCGCAACGGACTGGGAAACACTGCGCTGATCGCCGGCATCGTTGCCGCGCTGACCGCGTTCGTTCCTATCGTCGGCGACTTCGTGTCCATCCCCGCCGGCCTGCTCGCCGTGGTCTGCGGTTGGATCGGACTTCTGAGGATCGAGAAGGGCCTCGCGACGAACTACGTCGAGACCGTCGTGGGCACGGTGCTCGGAACGGGTGCGCTGTTCGTGGTGTTCATCGTCTTCGCGGCCACTCACAGTTCGGGCTGAGCCGAGTCGGCCGCCCTCGCCGGCGGACGCTGCAGGGTCACCGTGGTCAGGGCGAGCAGCTGGTCGTCTGCGCCGGCATCGACGAGACGGACGCTGATCACCGAATGGTCGGCCCCGTCGCGGACCACCGTGCCGTACGACCGTGCCGGACCGACGCGCACCTGGGACAGGAAGTGCATCTGAATGTCGGTCGCCACCAGATCGGGCCGCATCGCGTGTGCGGCCGACTCTGCGAGGAGGGCTTGCGCACCGCCCTGGATGGTGCCGATCATGTTGGCCACGAAGGGCGTTCGGTCGAGCTCGAGAACCCCTTCGTCCGGGTCGACGATGCGCATGCCGAGTCGGGAGTAGATCGTCCCGTCGACCGGCACGACCGGGTACTCACGGTCCACACCGACCCATTCGCCCGGCGTGTATTCGTCCGCCCTCGGCGCGGCGGCGCGCGGCAAGCGCGCGAACGTGACCAGCGCGCGGGCCGCGAGCACCGGACCGCCCTCACCGCCGGTATCGAGCGCGGCGATGAGCTCGTCGAGATCGGTTGTGCCGCGTGCGTCGTACACGTCTGCCGACACGTGGATCATCTTCTTGCCGATGCGCACGAGCTGTGCGTCGATGACGACGGGACCTTCCGTCAGCGGGCCGGTGGCGTGGAGGGTGAGGTCCTGGGTGGCGACCCAGTCCTGTCCGCAGGCGGCGAGCGCCGGACTCGAGGTGACGATGTCGACCAGCGTCGTCAGCACTCCGAGCGATGCCGAGCCCGCATCGGAGCGCAGTTTGTCGGTCAGGACCGAACGCATCACCGCGCGTTCCTTCGTGACGAGCCGTGAGAGCAGGCCGAAGTCGGACGAGAAGGTGTGCTGACTCATCACCAGCAGTGACGAACCGTCGCTAGAAATTCCATTCTCATTCATGAGAATCATATTGCCACCATCTCCCCGTCGAACGCTATTGCGCCGTCCGTGGACGGGCGTACTCTGCAATTCTGCATCCCCGCGCGAGTGACATGACGGGAGCCGGAGTGGCCGGAAGCCTGCGTGCTCGGCCGAGCCGATCGGGACGAACACCCGAGCGACCGGCATTCACATTGGTCGGTACCGTGCGTGTACCCCACGTCTTCGTGAGCCCGACGTGGGAGATCGCGCGCCGGATCGCCTACGCGATCGTGGTGCTCACGGTGGCGGTCGTGGTGGTGTACATCGGGCGGAGCGGTTTCCGGGATATTCAGGGCAATCCTCTCTCGTTGATGGACTGCATCTACTACGCCAGTGTGTCGCTGTCGACCACCGGCTACGGCGACATCTCGCCTGTCACCCCTGGTGCGCGCGCACTCAACGCACTGGTGATCACACCACTGCGCATCCTCTTCCTCATCATCCTGGTCGGCACCACCCTGGCGGCCCTGACGGAGAACTCCCGTCAGGTCCTTCGCATCCAGCGGTGGCGACGCCGCGTGCGCAACCACTACGTCGTGGTCGGTTACGGCACCAAGGGGCGCACGGCCGTCGACGCGATGATCAGCGACGGGATCGGGTTGTCGGAAATCGTGGTGGTGGACGTTGCCCGCTCTGTGATCGATGCCGCGGGCCGACAGGGCCTGGTGACGGTCCAGGGCACGGCGAGTCGCTCGGATGTACTGCGCCTGGCCGGAGTCCAGCGAGCGTCGGCTGTTGTCATCGCGACCGACCGCGACGACACCGCCGTCCTGATCACCCTCACCGCCCGGCAACTGTCCGGCGCCGCGCGCATCGTCGTGGCAGCCCGCGAGGTGGAGAACACCCACCTCCTGCGGCAGTCGGGCGCCGACACCGTGGTCGTCTCGGCCGAAACCGCCGGGCGGCTGCTCGGCGTCGCCAGAACCACCCCCAACGTGGTGGAGATGATCGACGACCTGCTCACACCCGAAGAGGGATTCGCCATGGCCGAACGGAACATCACGCCCGAGGAAACAGGGGTGTCGCCTCGTAGCCTGACCGACCTCGTCGTCGGCATCGAACGCGACGGGCGGCTGCTGCGGGTCGGCACGGCCGACGTCGACGTCCTTCGCGGCGGCGACCGCCTGTTGTATCTGCGTCATGTCTCCGGCTGACCACGCGCGGAGCGCCGCGAACCTCCACGCCGCACCCTCCGGCACCGCCAAGCGGGTACTCCTGGGACGGCCGCTGCGCAGCGACGCCCTCGGTCACACGTTGTTGCCCAAGCGTATTGCGTTGCCGGTCTTCGCCTCCGACGCATTGTCCTCGGTCGCGTACGCGCCGGAGGAGATCTTCCTCGTCCTGTCCGTTGCCGGGTTGTCGGCCTACGCGTTCTCGTCGTGGATCGGCATCGCGGTCGCGGTTGTGATGGCCGTGGTGGTCACCAGTTACCGGCAGAACGTGCACGCCTATCCCTCCGGGGGCGGCGACTACGAGGTTGCCACGAAGAACCTCGGGGTCGCGGCAGGCCTGACAGTGGGAAGCGCGCTGATCGTCGACTACGTGCTCACCGTTGCGGTCTCGATTTCCTCCGCCGCACAGAACATCGGTTCGGCCGTGCCCTTCATCGACCACCACAAGGTGCTGTTCGCGACGGCCGCCATCGTGATCCTCACCGCCGTCAACCTGCGAGGACTGCGGGAAGCCGGCGTGGCGTTCGCGATACCTGCCTACGCGTTCATCGGGTGTCTGGGCGCGATGGTGCTGTGGGGCCTGATCCGGATCTTCGTCCTCCACACCGACCTGCGCGCGCCCTCGTCGAACTTCGAATTGCATGCGGAGCAGTCGCACCTCGCAGGCCTTGCGTTCGTGTTCCTGATCGCGCGGGCATTCTCGTCCGGGTGCGCGGCACTGACGGGTGTGGAGGCGATCAGCAACGGGGTCCCCGCGTTCCGGAAACCGAAGTCCCGCAACGCTGCGACGACATTGCTGATGCTGGGTGCGATCGCGATCACGTTGTTCATGGGCATGATCGTGCTCGCGGAGCGGCTGGGTGTGGTGATCGCGGAGGACCCCGCGACCCAGCTCACCGGAACACCGGAAGGCTACCGGCAGAAGACGATGGTCGCCCAGATCGCCGAGACGGTGTTCTCGGGGTTCCCGATCGGTTTCTACCTCGTCACCGGGGTGACGGCACTGATTCTCGTGCTCGCCGCCAACACCGCGTTCAACGGGTTCCCCGTGCTGGCGTCGGTGCTCGCACAGGACCGCCACCTGCCGAGTCAGCTGCGCACCCGCGGGGACCGGCTCGCGTTCAGTAACGGCATCGTCCTGCTCGCCGCCGCGGCCATAGCTTTGGTGTGGGCGTTCGACGCCGAGGTCACCAAGCTCGTCCAGCTCTACATCGTCGGAGTATTCGTCTCGTTCACGCTCAGTCAGATGGGCATGATCACGCACTGGACCCGGCATCTGGCCACCGAAACCGATCCACAGGAACGACGCCACATGCACCGTTCCCGGATCGTGAACTCGGTGGGTCTTGCGATGACCGCGACCGTGCTCGTGATCGTGCTGGTCACCAAGTTCGTGGCCGGCGCATGGATCGCCATCGTCGCGATGGTGGCGGTGTTCCTCGTGATGCGTGCGATCCACCGTCACTACGCGCGGGTCGCGGTGGAACTCGAGCGCGGTCAGTGGGACGGCGTGCTTCCCAGCCGGACCCATTCGCTCGTGCTGGTGTCGAAACTTCATCGGCCCACCCTCCGCGCGCTCGCCTACGCCCGCGCGACGAACCCTGACACGCTCGAAGCGGTCACCGTCAACGTCGACGACGAGGAAACCCGCCGGCTCGTCCACGCCTGGGAGGAGAGCGACATCGATGTGCCGCTGAAGGTCATCGACTCGCCGTACCGGGAGATCACCCGGCCCGTACTCGACTACGTCAAGCGGCGGCGAGGCGATTCACCGCGGGAAGTGGTCACCGTCTTCGTTCCCGAATACGTCATGGGGTACTGGTGGGAACAGTTGCTGCACAACCAGAGTGCGTTGCGGCTCAAGAGCCGGTTGCTGTTCCAGCCCGGTGTCATGGTCACCAGCGTGCCGTGGCAGTTGCGGGCGGCGCCCCGCCGGCCCGACGACCGCAACTGACGCACGCGTCTACACCCGAGCGGGCTGCAGTACCTCTCTCAGCACGGCGGCGAACCCTTCGGGCTCACCGGGCATTCCGTACTCGTCGCCGAGGAACCCACCGTGGTTTCCGGGGAACCACGTCACATCCGTTCCGAGTCGTGCCGCGAGGGCTGCCCCACCCCGCGCTGCCATCTCCTCGGCGGACTCGCGCCCGGCTGCGGGGACGATCCGGGTGGATGCGGCGGAAAGAACATCGAAATCCGGTTCGTAGCCCGTGCACGAGAGGATGTTCTGGCCTACCAGCGGGTCGTCACGCGTGCCGTCGTCCTCGGTGGGGAGACCGAAGGCGGCCGGATCAGGTGCGGGTGCCTCGAAGTAGGCGTCCGACAGTTCACCTTTCCACCCGACCAGCGTGATGAACTTCGCCATCGCCGGGCCCATCCCGCTGCGCAGGTAGGTGTCGTGGATGTCGGCGCACGCCGCCGCCATCCGGTCGCGGTCGGGGAGAATGCCCACAATCGGGGGTTCGTGTGCCACGAGGGTGCGCACGAGTTCGGGGTTGCCGGAGACCAGTTCCAGTGCGTTCACCGCGCCGCCGCTGGTCGCGAACAGGTCGACCGGTCCGGTTCCCAGCGCGTCGATCAGCGCAACCAGATCGTCGGCGTGCAGCCGCGGGGTCGATTCGATGGTGGTGTCGGTGCGCACGCCACGCCCGGTGCCGCGCGGGTCGTAGGTCACCACAGTCCGGTCGGTGAAGTACGAGGCCAAGGTGCCGAACGCACCGGCATCCATCGGCGATGCGGCGAGGATCAGGGTGGGAAACCGCTGCTCGCCGGACGAGGGTCGCACGTCGTAGACGAGCGACGCTCCGGGGACATCGAGCGTGCGGGTGTCGGGCTGGGTCATGGAGGCTCCTTCGATCCGGATGTACCCGTATCGACTCGGGGACGCCCGGAAACTCATCGACGCGTCCGGTTCCTCTGTGCCGTGCGCTCGCCTGCCGGGGAAGTCGCTGCTGCGGCGAGGATATGCGCGAGATCGCCGGGACGGCTCCACATGGGCCAATGCCCCGTCGGGAGGTCGACGACATCGACATCGCCGAGTGTCGACACCTCGGCGAACATGGGATGACCCGCGTCGGCCAGCTCCATTACCTGCGCGCTCGGGATCGAGCAGCACACCAGTGTGGTCGGGACGGCCCGACGCGCATCGTTGGTGAGCGTCACCAGCCCCCGTATAACAGGACCGGGTTCCGGAACGGCCCTGGCTCGAAAGCGTTCGAGAGCCTCGGCGGTCAGGCCCTCGAGGCCGGCCTGCTCCCCGAGCGCGTCGAAGGGAGGTAGGGGAAATTCGTCCAGATCCTCGGGCGCATCCGGGGCGAAGACACTGCCGGACGCGACGGGCCCACTGTCGACCCACACCACTCGGCGGACGAGCTCAGGATGCCGATCGAGCACCAGGCTCACCGGCGCGTTGGCTCCGCTGTGCGCCACGATCACTACCGGCTGGGCCTCGGAAGCCCCAGCCCGAATCATGGTCTGTTCGATCGCGGCCGCCTGGTCGTCGAGCGTCCTGGACGCCCTGTCGGCGTCCCGCTCATCGAGGCCCGGAAGCGTCATCGGGATGGATCGCAGGCCGTCGGCGCTCAGATGTTCCAGCACCTCGTCCCATGCCCAGGCCCCCAGCCAATGGCCGGCGATCAAGATGATGGTCGGGCTACTCGCATTGTTCGTCACACCACGATGCTCTCGCGCCGGCAGGACAACGGTGTGTCACCATTTTTGACATGGTTTTCTGCCGGGGTGGGAGATGAAGAGGGCGGAGCGACTCCACGCCCTGTCCGAGATGCTGCGACGCAGCGGACCGCGTGGATGCACTGCCGAGCGACTGGCACAGGAGTTCGGCGTGTCCGTGCGGACGGTCAAAAGAGACCTCACCGCACTCGAGAACAGCGGCGCGCCGATCTGGTCGCGTCCGGGCCCCGGCGGCGGCTACGGGCTGGTGGCCCGAGGCACCCTGCCCCCGGTCAGCCTCACCCCCGTGCAGGCAGTGGCACTACTCGCGGCAGTCTCTGCCGCACCCGATGCTCCGTACGCCGATCTCGCCTCGGCGGGCGTTCGAAAGATCATGGACGTACTCGATCCACAGACTCGGACGAAGGCCGATGCGCTGGCCGGTCGCGTCTGGGTCAACTCGCCTCCACCGCCACTTCGCGCGGTCAAGTCGGCGCTCGAGGAAGCGATGGCCGAGCAACGGGTGGTGCGTATCCGCTACACCGCGCGTGACGGCGACACGACCACCCGGGATGTCGAGCCGGTCATGTTCGCCTCCACGAACGGCCAGTGGTACCTGATCGGGTGGTGCAGGCTACGCAGCGCCATGCGGTGGTTCCTGGTGTCGCGTATCGAGCACGCCAGTGCAACCAGGATCGCCTGCAGCGGCCACCACCTCGACGAGATCGGCGTTCCCCCAGCAACAGCCAGGCCGGTGAGCGGCCGAGGCGAGACGACCGACGTCTCCGGTCGGTACGGCTAGGGAGCGTTCTGAGCGCGCCCGCGTCCGATGACACCGTCGCGGCGCTCGGCGACACGTTCCGGCGTGAAGTTCTCCATCCACTGCCGCGACGTCTCGTTCTCCACCCGCAGTGCCGGAGCGACGACGTGCTCCTCCGCTCGGCGGTACGACGCGAGCAGTGTCCGCACGCCCGCCCGGTCGTTGCCCGCGATGGTCGCGGCCAGATCCAGGGCGGCGCCGAGAAGCCGGTCGTGCTCCACCACCTCGGTCACCAATCCGACCCGCAGGGCTGTCTCGGCGTCGACGAAGTCTCCCGAGAGGCTCATGCGACGTGCGAACGCGCCGCCCACGGCGGCGGGAAGCCGGGAGGTCAGTCCCCAGCCGGGAAGCACCCCGACGCGCGCATGAGTGTCGGCGAACCGTGCGCGTTCGGAGGCAATGAGGAAATCGCACGCCAGTGCCATCTCGAGCCCGCCGGTGATGGCGGCGCCGTTGATCGCGCCGATCACGGGTTTCGACAGTGGTCGCCACGGATGGCCGACGGGGATGCCGTCGTCCGACAGGCGGCCCAGGTTGCCGCCGGAGCCGCCGAGTTCGCGCAGATCCAGTCCCGCACAGAACGCGGGGTCGGTGCCGGTCAGGACGACGACGTCGGTCGCCTCGTCGGCGTCCGCCGCCGCGAGTTCCGTGCGCAGTACCTCGATGAGGGCGGAGCTCAGTGCGTTGCGCTGTTGCGGGCGGTGGAACGTGAGCACACGGGTGGACCCGTGTTGTGCGGTGAGCAGGATCGGCTCGGTCATGTTCGTTCCTTCGCGGAGACGAGTTCGGCTGGCCTGCGGAGCGTAACGATCGCCGGGTCGTCCCGTCACCGATGACGTCCTGCCCGGCGTGGCGTTCCACTGGGCTGAATCGATGTGGCCGCCGCCACAGCTGCCTTTCTACTCTCGCGGTATCCGAGGAAGGGAAACGCCTTGATGCAGTCGCTCGACTGTCGCGCCTGTGCGGCCCGCGTACACGTCGCGAAATACAGCCCCGCTCATACGAGCATCCAGTGGACCGACTCCGCCCGCGCGGCCTGCCACGAAATCGCGGCAGCTCGTGATCTCGATCCCGCCGCATACGTCATGCGGTGTGCAGCATTGGATTGCACGGTCGACGAGGCGGTGTCGGAGGGAAAGCTCCGCGCGACCACGAGGGTCGAACCGTCCGTCCGGCCCCTCGCTTCCGAGGACACCGTCACCGCAGCCCGGTGACCACCGTGTCTGTCAGATTCCGCTCGCTCCGCCCGTACACCTCTTGGAGACCAGAATGACCGTCCAGCAGGATCGTATCGAGATCCGCAATATCGACACCGGCACCAACCCCACCCGATTCGCGCGAGGATGGCACTGTATCGGCCTCGCCAAGTCGTTCCGCGACGGAAAGCCGCACCAGGTCAAGGTGTTCGGCACCGACCTGGTGGTCTTCGCCGACACCTCCGGAACACTTCACGTGCTGGACTCGTACTGCCGGCACATGGGCGGCAATCTCGCACGCGGCGAGATCAAGGGCGACACCATCGCCTGCCCGTTCCACGACTGGCGCTGGAACGGTGAAGGCCGCTGCGAGGCAGTGCCTTACGCGCGCCGCACCCCGAAGGTGGCGCGCACCAAGAAGTGGACGACGATGGAGCGCAACGGCGTGCTCTTCGTGTGGAACTGCCCGCAGGGCACCGAGCCGACGCCGGAACTCGCGATCCCCGAGATCGAAGGCTACGAGGACGGGCAGTGGTCCGACTGGACCTGGACGACGATCCACGTCGAGGGCTCGCACTGCCGTGAGATCGTCGACAACGTGGTCGACATGGCGCACTTCTTCTATGTGCACTTCCAGATGCCCGAGTACTTCAAGAACGTCTTCGACGGCCACATCGCCGGCCAGCACATGCGTTCGTACGGGCGCGACGACATCAAGACCGGCGTCCAGATGGATCTTCCCGAGGCACAGACGATCTCGGACGCCTTCTACTACGGTCCGTCCTTCATGCTGGACACGATCTACACCGTGTCCGAAGGTAAGACCATCGAGTCCAAGCTCATCAACTGCCACTACCCGGTGACGTCGAACTCCTTCGTCCTGCAGTTCGGCACGATCGTCAAGAAGATCGACGGTATGACGGACGAGCAGATGTCGGAGATGGCGACGCTGTTCACCGACGGTCTCGAAGAGCAGTTCCAGCAGGACATCGAGATCTGGAAGCACAAGACGCGTATCGAGAACCCGCTCCTGACCGAAGAAGACGGCCCGGTGTATCAGTTGCGGCGCTGGTACAGCCAGTTCTACGTCGATGTCGAGGAGGTCACTCCCGAGATGACCCAGCGCTTCGAGTTCGAGGTCGACACGAGTCGTGCCCTCGAGTCGTGGCACAAGGAAGTCGAGGAGAACCTCTCCGCCACAGGGGAGTAACAGCCGGAGCCCGGGGGGCCCCCCCCCGCGCGGGGGGCACGGCTCAGTTGTGTCGACGTCGCAGGCCGTCGACGAATACCGAGATCACGGTGCGCGCCAGATCGGCTGTCGTCGCGTCGGGACCGGACCGGAACCAGCGCGACGCGTGCCAGACGGCGTCGTAGAGCAGTTCCCGGAACACTTCCGGGTCGATATCCGAACGGAACGTGCCGTCGGCGACGCCGTCGGCGATCGCCTCGCGCCACGCGACTTGCATGGCGTCGGCCGTCTCGACCATGTCGGCTTCGACGACGCGTTCGCGCATGTACTCGCCTTCGCGTCGCCAGATGGACGTCGCCCCGTGGTACTGCTCGCTGGTCGCCAGTGCGATCTCGGCGAGTGCTTCGAGTCGTTCGACGGGGGGCAGTTTGCGCTCCGTCACCTCGGCGCAGCGCGCCGTGAGGTCTTCCAAATACTCACGGATGAGTTCGGTGACGATCGCTTCCTTCGACGGGAAGTAGTGGTAGAGCGCCCCGGAGTACACACCGACAGCGTCGCCGATCTCGCGAATCGTGGTCGCCGTGACACCTTTCCGGGAGAAGATCTCGGCCGACCGGTCGAGGATCTGCCTTTTGCGTTCGTGTGGATCCACTTCGAGCCTCCTGCCGTCGGGCACCGGCGTACCTCGGCAGGCCATTGTGCCAGACCTCATTGATCAAACGATCAATGAGGTCCCATCCCTCACGCTCACCAGGAGTATGTATGACAACCTCGCAGACGGTCGCACCGGTCCCGAACACGGTTCTGGCCGGCGAAACAGCTCTCGTCACGGGTGCCGGGCAGGGCATCGGCCGCGGCATCGCCCTTGCACTCGCTGCCGCCGGTGCGCAGGTCGCCGTGGTCGGGCGCACGGCACGAACACTCGAATCGGTCGCCGACGACATCACCCGCCGGGGCGGTGTGGCGCAGCCCTACGTGTGCGACGTGACCGACGCCGAGGCGGTCGCGCGGCTCGTTCCGGCTGTCGCCGAACGTTTCGGCGGAATCACCGTGCTGGTCAACAATGCCCAGACCCCGGCGCCCGGGCCACTGCTCGACCTGGACGAGGCGACATACCGGGAGTGCATGGAGTCGGGTCCTACGGCGACGTGGCGGATGATGCGCACGTGCCACCCCTACCTGCGCGGGCACGGGGCCGTCGTCAACCTCGGGTCGGCGGCCGGAATCCGGTGGAACCCTTCGGGCACCGGCGGATACGCCGCGGCGAAAGAAGCCGTCCGGGTACTGACCCGCACCGCGGCGTGCGAATGGGCCGGCGACGGTATCCGCGTCAACGCGATTCTGCCGCTCGCGAATTCGCAGCCGATGGAAGAGTGGGCCCGCGCTGATCCCGACGCCGCCGCGGGGTACCTCGACACCGTGCCCCTCGGCCGGCTCGGCGACCCGGAAACCGACATCGGCCCGGCGGTGGTGTTTCTGTGCAGCGACGCCGCGCGATACATCACCGGTCACTCGCTGCCTGTCGACGGAGGGCAAGCGCTGGTGCGGTAACGGCGCGGTGTGCCTCGCATTCACCCCACGCGGCGTTGTGGGGTGGTGGTCCGGGAGAGGCTGCGCCAGATCGTGCGGGCAGCCACTCGAACCGGCGTCGTGAGGTGGACGGCGTCCACCTTGTCGGCGGCGCCGGTGACGGACACGGCACCTATGTAGGTGCGCCCGTCGCCGATCGGTGCTGCGACGCACGCGATTCCGGGAATCGATTCGCCGCGCTCATGGGCCACGTGCCGCTCCCGGATCCACGCGATCTCGTTGCGCAGCCGTGCTGCGTCGATACCCACCGGCGGAGCGAGTTGCTCCGCGGTGGACGTCCCGGTGGGGTCGAACCGGGTGTGCGCGATGAGTGCCTTACCCAAGGCAGTCCGGAAAGCCGGTTGACGTCCCCCGATGCGCGACGGGACGGGTACCGATTCCCGGCCTACCTTGTCCAGGTAGCGCACTTCGCTGCCGTCGAGGACTGCGAGGTGGACCACCAGTCCCGTCACGGCGTGCAGTTCGTGGAGAACCGGGTGTGCGGCGCGGTGCAGTCCGTCGTGGTGCTGCGCGAGTGCGCCCCATTCGAAGATGGTGCGGCCGAGAGCATACGAGTGGCCCTCTCGCCGAACCCAGCCGAACTCCATCAACTGGGTGAGGAGCCGATGTGCCGACGACCTCGGTAGCCCTGTCCGAGAAGATAATTCGGACAGGGTGAGTTTGTTGTTGGTCTGGAACGCATCGAGCAGTCCGGCGACGCGGTCGACGACAGCCGCGGGGAAGCCGTCACAGTTCCTCACGAAACCTCCATATGGATGGGGCACGCCGGCCCACGAGTATTGATCGCTCGATCAATCAACCGAAGAAGACAGTAGCAGGGCAGCATGTTCTCGGGAAGAGGTTTCTTCAGGTCAGGAGTGCCGACACCGCGTCGGCGGCGCTGCGAACCAGCCGGCTCGCCCCCTCGGGAATGCGCCCCTGAGGGCCGGCCAGCGACAGTGCGGCGATCTCCCCGCAGCCTGCATCGAAGGCCGCGGCCACGCAGCGGACCGGATTTCCGCCGCGAACGACGCCCTCGGAGTAGAGGAAGCATTCGGAGTGGGCGTGGTCCGACGGTGCGCCGTCCCGGTGGCGCAGCAAGGCGATGCCCGCCGCCGTCTCGTGCGTCGGTCGGCGTTGGCCGACGTGGGAGGGTATTTCGGTTGCCCAGCGCCCGCCGATCTTCTCGAGATAGAGCAGGCTTTCACCGTCGAGGACGGCCAAGTGGACCGCCAGGCCGGTCTGGGTCTGAAGGTCGTACATCGTGGGTAGGGCGGCCTTGTAGATCCGGTCGCGTTCGCGGGCCTGGGCACCGAGTTCGATCATCTTGGGGCCGAGGCGGTACGTGGTGCCGGTGCGGCTGATCCAGCCGACCTTCACCAGTTGCACCAGCATCCGGTGGGTCGTCGAGCGCGGAAACCCTGTGCGCTGAGCCAACTCGGTGAGGGTCAGGCCCTCGGCGGTGCGGAACGGTTCGAGCAGAAGGGTGACACGCCCCAGGACGGACTGGGGACTGTCGGATACGTCGGGCACAACGCCCTCCTCGGAACGGGATGCGGAGCGTGTTGATCGGTTGATCAATGGATGGGTACGACTGTAACGCGGAGGCGATCGGATGCACAGAAGCGCCGCGACGGATGTCG
>NZ_JAXION010000031.1:0-40697 GCF_049311045.1 Rhodococcus sp. 7Tela_A2
GATCCCCGGCGGCAGCGGTCATCGCGTCGGCGCGGCCGGGATCGGCGGCGAACATCTCCCGCAGATGCATCCCCTCGACCTCCGCGCGATGATCGACCAACTTCTGCCACGGGGTGGATCGGGTCACGTCGCTCATGCGATCGACAGTAGTGTCCACCTCCCCGAACCGCCGGGTTTGCACCCTCCGCGGCGCGGGACGCGCATGATGGGATTCATGGACACATCAGAACTGATCCGGTCCGTGCCCACCGACCTCTTTCTCGGTGGCGAGTGGGTGCCTGCCGGAAATCGAGCGACCTTTCCCGTCCACAACCCCGCCACGGGTGACGTTCTGGCCGAGGTGGCCGACGCCACTCCCGACGACGCCATGCGCGCCCTGGATGCTGCGGTGACCGCAGGCCGCGACTGGGCCGCGACGCCTCCGCGTGAGCGAGCAGAACTTCTTCGCGCGGTGTGGGCGAAGATCAGCGAACGCGCCGACGACGTCGCGCTGCTCATGACCCTCGAAATGGGTAAAGCATTGCCCGAGAGCAGGTCCGAAGTCGCGTACGGCACCGAGTTCCTGCGATGGTTCTCCGAGGAAGCAGTGCGGATCGCCGGCCGCTACACCCCCGCCCCGGCGGGCAACGGCCGCATTCTCGTCACGAAGCAACCGGTCGGCCCGTGCCTTGCGATCACGCCGTGGAACTTCCCTCTCGCGATGGGTACCCGCAAGATCGCCCCCGCTCTGGCCGCGGGGTGCACGATGCTCGTCAAGCCTGCGTCGGAGACGCCGCTGACCCTGCTGATGCTTGCCCAGTTCTTCGCCGAAGCCGGTCTGCCCGCAGGCGTGTTGTCGGTGCTGCCGACGTCCCACGCCGGGGATGTGACCGGCCCCCTGCTCGAGGATCCGCGGCTGCGCAAACTCACCTTCACCGGATCGACGGCGGTAGGACGGTCGCTCGCGCAGACCGCCGGCCGGTCGCTCCTGCGCACCTCCCTGGAACTCGGCGGAAACGCGCCGTTCGTCGTGTTCGACGACGCCGACCTCGACGAAGCGGTCGAGGGTGCGGTTGCGGCCAAACTGCGGAACGGCGGTGAGGCGTGCACGGCCGCGAACAGGTTCCACGTCGCGAACTCCGTCCGGGAGGAATTCGTCACCAAGCTCACCGAACGCATGGCGTCGTACAAGCAAGGGCCGGGGACCGATCCCGACACGACCCTCGGGCCGCTGATCAACGAGAACCAGAAGAAGACGGTGATCGAACTGGTCGAAGACGCGGTTGCGGGAGGCGCGACGGTGCGACTCGGCGGGGAGACCCCGGAGGGCCCGGGCTGGTTCTATCCGGCCACGGTGCTCGACGACGTGCCGCGTACTGCTCGCATCCTGCGGGAAGAGGTCTTCGGGCCGGTCGCCGCCGTCACCGGTTTCGACACGGAGGACGAGGCCGTCACCGCAGCCAACGACACCGAGTACGGGCTGGCGGCGTACATCTTCACGCACGATCTGGATCGGGCGCTCCGGGTGTCGGATGCACTGGAATCGGGCATCGTCGGCGTCAACCGGGGAGTGGTGTCGGATGTCGCCGCACCGTTCGGCGGGATCAAGGCGTCCGGCATCGGCCGCGAAGGCGGGACCGAAGGTATCGAGGAATACCTCGAGACGAAATACATCGCGCTCCGGTAACGGGAGGGAGCCCGGCCGCTACGCCCACGGACCGGCAGTGTTCAGGCCGGCGCAGTATTCAGGCCGGCACTGGCCGTGGGCTAGTGGCCGAGGCGACCGCGGCCGAGGCGCAGCAGCAGCATCGCGAGGGTGTGGCCTTCCTGGCCCAGTTCGCTGAAACGCTCGAGCACCTTCATCTCGCGGCTGTGCACGAGCCTCGTGCCGCCGGACGCCATCCGGGTCCGGCCGATGATGCGCGAGACCTCGGTGCGGCGCTTGACGGCCGCGAGGATCTCGGCGTCGAGGCGATCGATCTCCTTGCGGAGTTCGTCGATCTCGGCCTCGGTGGTGGGCACTGCGTCGGCGGTTTCGCCGGAAAGAGCAGCGTCGGTGTTGGCGTTCAATGTCATCTCCTCGCGTCAGCGCTGGCCGTCCGACCGGTGAAGGGCGCATGACATAACGTCCAGTTTGCCACCGTGTCAATCCGCGGCCAAGTCGGGGATTCGCTGTCGTACGCGTCCGGTAGTTTGGTAGAACGATGAACACTCCCGTTGCTCCCGCCCACACGACCCCCGATTCGGACGCTCTCCTCGAGGGACTCAATCCACAACAGCGGGAAGCGGTCACGCACGAAGGTGGGCCGCTGCTCATCGTGGCGGGTGCGGGCTCGGGCAAGACGGCAGTGCTCACGCGGCGGATCGCCTACCTGCTGGGCGAGCGAGGTGTCGCACCCGGTCAGGTGCTCGCCATCACGTTCACCAACAAAGCAGCCGCAGAGATGCGCGAGCGCGTGGCCGCTCTGGTCGGGCCACGTGCCCTGTCGATGTGGGTGTCGACCTTCCACTCGAGTTGCGTCCGGATCCTGCGGGCCCAGGCGAGTCTCCTGCCCGGCATGAACTCCAACTTCACGATCTACGACGCCGACGATTCGCGCCGGTTGCTGACGATGATCGCGAAAGACCTCGAACTCGATATCAAGAAGTACTCTCCGCGGCTGCTCTCCACCCAGATCTCCAATCTGAAGAACGAACTGATCGGCCCGGAAGAGGCAGCGGCCGCCGTCGGTGCCGACGCCAGCGATCTGGAACGGATCGTCGCGCGCGTGTACGCGCTGTATCAGCAGCGCCTCCGTGCCGCGAACGCTTTCGACTTCGACGACCTGATCGGCGAGACCGTCGCGTTGCTGCAGGCTCACCCGGACATCGCCGAGTACTACCGCCGGCGCTTCCGGCACGTGCTGGTCGACGAGTACCAGGACACGAACCACGCCCAGTACGTGCTGGTCCGCACCCTGGTGGGCGACCCCGACGACGACTCCACCGTCGAGCCGAGCGAACTGTGCGTGGTCGGCGACGCCGACCAGTCGATCTACGCCTTCCGCGGCGCGACCACCCGCAACATCGAGGAGTTCGAACGCGACTATCCCCAGGCGCGCACGATCCTGCTCGAGCAGAACTACCGGTCCACCCAGAACATCCTGTCCGCGGCGAACGCGGTGATCTCCCGCAACACCGGTCGTCGCGAGAAGCGGTTGTGGACCGATTCCGGTGAGGGCGATCTCGTGGTCGGGTACGTGGCCGACAACGAGCACGACGAGGCGCGGTTCGTCGCGGCGGAGATCGACCGTCTCGTCGACGAGGGCATCAAGTTCTCCGATATCGCGGTGTTCTACCGCACCAACAACGCGTCCAGGGCCTTCGAGGACGTGTTCATCCGTCACGGCGTGCCGTACAAGGTCGTCGGCGGGGTCCGGTTCTACGAGCGCAAGGAAGTGCGCGACATCGTCGCGTACCTCAAGGTCCTCGAGAACCCCGAGGACACCGTGAGCCTGCGCCGGATCCTCAACACGCCTCGACGCGGCATCGGCGACCGGGCCGAGGCCTGCGTGGCGGTGCATGCCGAGCGTCTCGGCATCGGGTTCGGTCAGGCGCTGCGGGATGCGGCCGAGGGCAAAGTTGCCCTGCTGAACACTCGTGCGCAGAAGGCGATCGCCGGATTCGTGGGGATTCTCGACGAACTGCGGGCGATGCTGGTGGTCTCCGACGCCGACGGCAACGACACGGTCGACATCGGCGACGTGGTCGAGGCGATTCTCGAACGCACCGGGTACAGCGCCGAACTCGCCGCGAGCGACGATCCGCAGGACGGCGCCCGGCTCGACAACCTCAATGAACTCGTCAGTGTCGCACGGGAATTCAGCGCCGACGTGCGCAATGCCGCGGGTATCGAAGATGTGGGACGTGAAGACGGCGACCCGGATCCCGGTTCGCTGGCGGCGTTCCTGGAGAAGGTCTCACTCGTCGCCGACGCCGACCAGATCCCCGAAAACCAGGACGGTGTCGTCACGTTGATGACGCTGCACACCGCCAAGGGACTCGAGTTCCCCGTCGTGTTCGTGACGGGCTGGGAAGACGGGCAGTTCCCGCACATGCGTGCGCTCGGTGATCCTGCCGAGTTGTCCGAAGAGCGGCGTCTGGCTTACGTCGGCATCACGCGAGCGCGCCGTCGTCTGTACGTCAGCCGCGCAGTGCTGCGCTCGTCGTGGGGACAACCCGTCACGAATCCGGAATCTCGTTTCCTGCAGGAGATTCCGCAGCACCTCGTCGAATGGAAGCGGACAGATCCGGGGCCGGGGCGCGGACATGCCATCGGCTCGGGCACGGGATCGCGGTTCGGTGCGAGGGAGGAGCGTTCGTCCTCGCCGAGTTTCGGGGCGCCGCGCGGGCGAAACAATCACCTCGTGCTCGCCGT
Source organism: Rhodococcus sp. 7Tela_A2 (assembly GCF_049311045.1). Taxonomy (NCBI): domain Bacteria; kingdom Bacillati; phylum Actinomycetota; class Actinomycetes; order Mycobacteriales; family Nocardiaceae; genus Rhodococcus; species Rhodococcus sp. 7Tela_A2. The sequence continues at coordinate 4,397 of NZ_JAXION010000031.1, forward strand.
CGGCGACCGCGTCAGCCACGACAAGTACGGGCTGGGCACGGTTCTGGAGACGAAGGGCAGTGGGCCCACCGCGACGGTCGTCATCGACTTCGGAAGTGCCGGTAAGGTCCGGCTGATGCTGGTCGGCGGCGTGCCGATGATCAAGCTCTAGGCGCCCGCACCGCGGTTGCCCGCGCGGGCTGTCGCGAGGCGACCGGTATCGCGGCGGAAGGGCGCGCGATGTGGGAGTTCGTCAGACGCGGTTGCTGCCGGGGGCGATGCCCCGGGTGGCGAGCCACGGCACCGGGTCGATCTTGTCGACGCCGTTGAGGTGCACCTCGAAGTGGAGGTGCGGACCGGTGGAGAATCCGCGGTTGCCCATGGTGGCGATCTGGTCGCCGGCCAGGACCTGCTGTCCCACGCTGACCATGGACTGATCGATGTGCCCGTACACGGTGACCGTGCCGTCGGCATGGAGCAACCGGATCCACATACCGAAACCCGACGCGGGACCGGAATCGATGACTTCACCGTCGGCGACCGCGAGGATCGGGGTGCCGATCGGGCCGGCGATGTCGATGCCGGCATGGAGAGTGCCCCAGCGAGCACCGAAGTTCGAGGTGAACGCGCCCGCAGCGGGAAGGACGAACAGGGGCCGTCGGGCCGCTGCCTCGCGTGCCGCTCGCTCCTCGCTGAAGCGTTCGCCCTTGGCGAGGAGGTTGGAGAACTGCGACAGGTCGTTGGGGTCGGCGATGTTGAGCACCTGGGGCGCCTGCGAGGGTGCCGCACCGGTGCTGTCGGAAGTGAACTGCGCTGCCTGCGGCACCGCGGTGGCCGTGATGACCGAGGAGTCGCTGGTGTCTGCGGCGAGTGCGACCTGGCTGTGGTCGGCGTTCTGGCCGGGGCCACCGTTGGTCGCTGCCTGACCCGCTGCGACGACTGCGCCGGCGGCGACGGCGAACACCGCGGCACGGCCCTTGAGCGCGGTCGGGGGAGTGGGCACCCGGTGCGCTCCGCTGCGGCGAACAGGAGAGACGGTGTCGGAAGATTCGGCGGAATCCGAGGTGGGAGCGTCGACGTAATAGGTCGGCTCGGAGGCGAGGCCCGTCGTGCGGAAATCTATGGTCGCTGTGGTCCAAGCGTTCCAGTCGTCCGGTGCCGTTTCGGGCCGGCGGGCGTGGCTTTCGGCAATCGGGCTGCCTGGGCGCATCGCCATCCTCCGTTTCGTGACCTCATCGTTACTTGACCTGAGCGACGGTAACGAAACGATCGCAAGCAGGGCAACCTATAACGCAAACCAAAGCCCTTATGTGAGCGGCATCACAGTTATGTGCTGGGAAAAGCGGGGAATGGGCCGAATGTCACGGGATGAAACATCCAATGACTTTTGCATTGCGAAAGAGTCTCGGAGCAATCGGGGGCCGACTACCGGGCGGCCTCGGGGGAGCCGGTCGCGGCCGCGTGAGCGGCGCCTGTCATCCTGGGGATGGTGCTCCTCTTGGTTGCGGCGTTCTCACATTCCGGGAGGAAACCCGTGAGCTAACCCTCGGCGTCCAGGATCCGTGACATGCGCCACATGCCCGGAGCGCGGACGTTTCGCAGGGCGTCCATGTAACTAGAGTCCGAACCGGCCCGCTCAATACCCCCGAGCGGGCGTGAACGCAGACGAGACGGTGAGCAGATGGATCTCTTCGAATACCAGGCGAAGGAACTTTTCGCCAAGCATGACGTGCCGACGTCGGCTGGACGTGTTACAGACACGGTCGCCGGAGCCCGCGAGATCGCCGAGGAAATCGGCAAGCCCGTGATGGTCAAGGCGCAGGTCAAGGTCGGCGGCCGTGGCAAGGCGGGCGGCGTGAAGTACTCCGCCGACGTCGATGCCGCCGTGGCCAACGCCGAGGCGATCCTGGGCCTCGACATCAAGGGCCACGTCGTGAAGAAGCTGCTGGTCGCAGAGGCGAGTGACATCGCCGAGGAGTACTACATCTCCTTCCTGCTCGACCGCACCAACCGCACCTACCTGGCGATGTGCTCCGTGGAGGGTGGCGTCGAGATCGAGGTCACCGCCGAGGAGAACCCGGACGCCCTCGCGAAGATCCCGGTGGACGCGGTCAAGGGCGTCGACCTGGCCTTCGCCCGCGAGATCGCCGAGGCCGGCAAGCTGCCCGCAGAGGTGCTCGATGCCGCCGCCAACACCATCCAGAAGCTGTGGGAGGTGTTCATCAAGGAGGACGCGCTCCTCGTCGAGGTGAACCCGCTCGTCCGCACCCCGGACGACCAGATTCTGGCTCTCGACGGCAAGGTGACGCTGGACGAGAACGCCGCGTTCCGTCAGCCCGGCCACGAGGCATTCGAGGATCGGGACGCCACCGATCCGCTCGAGCTCAAGGCCAAGGAGAACGACCTCAACTACGTCAAGCTCGACGGCGAGGTCGGCATCATCGGTAACGGCGCAGGACTCGTGATGTCCACTCTCGACGTCGTTGCCTACGCAGGTGAGAAGCACGGCGGAGTCAAGCCCGCCAACTTCCTCGATATCGGTGGCGGCGCTTCGGCTGCCGTCATGGCCGCCGGCCTGGACGTGATCCTCAACGACGAGCAGGTCAAGAGCGTGTTCGTCAACGTCTTCGGTGGCATCACCGCATGTGACGCCGTGGCAAACGGCATCGTCGGCGCGCTCGAGACGCTGGGCGACGAGGCCAACAAGCCGCTGGTCGTCCGCCTCGACGGCAACAACGTCGAGGAGGGTCGCCGCATCCTCTCCGAGGCCAACCACCCGCTGGTCACGGTCGTCGCCACCATGGACGAGGCTGCCGACAAGGCTGCCGAGCTCGCCTTCGCAGCGAAGTAAAGGGACACACAGAACAATGGCAATCTTCCTTACCAAGGATTCCAAGGTCATCGTCCAGGGCATCACCGGCGGCGAGGGCACCAAGCACACCGCTCTCATGCTCAAGGCCGGCACCCAGGTTGTCGGCGGCGTCAACGCCCGCAAGGCCGGCACCACGGTCTCGCACACCGACAAGGACGGCAACGCCGTCGAACTGCCGGTCTACGGCACCGTCGCCGAGGCCATGAAGGAGACCGGCGCGGACGTCTCCATCGCGTTCGTTCCGCCGGCCTTCGCGAAGGACGCCATCGTCGAGGCCATCGACGCCGAGATCCCGCTGCTGGTCGTCATCACCGAGGGCATCCCGGTGCAGGACTCCGCGTACGCGTGGGCCTACAACGTCGACAAGGGCGAGAAGACCCGGATCATCGGCCCCAACTGCCCCGGCATCATCACCCCCGGTGAGGCGCTGGTCGGCATCACCCCGGCGAATATCGCCGGCAAGGGTCCGGTCGGTCTGGTGTCGAAGTCGGGCACCCTGACCTACCAGATGATGTTCGAACTCCGTGAGTACGGTTTCTCGACCGCCATCGGCATCGGCGGCGACCCGGTCATCGGCACCACCCACATCGACGCGATCGCTGCGTTCGAGAAGGATCCCGAGACCAAGGTCATCGTGATGATCGGCGAGATCGGCGGCGACGCCGAGGAGCGCGCAGCCGATTACATCAAGGCCAATGTGACCAAGCCGGTCGTCGGCTACGTCGCGGGCTTCACCGCACCCGAGGGCAAGACCATGGGCCACGCCGGCGCCATCGTCTCCGGTTCCTCGGGCACCGCCCAGGCCAAGAAGGACGCCCTCGAGGCCGCCGGCGTCAAGGTCGGCAAGACGCCGTCCGAGACCGCCGCTCTCGCGCGCGAAATCCTGCAGTCGCTGTAATTTCGCACCGTTCGACCTCTGCCCGTGTGTATTCCCGACGGAACACACACGGGCAGTGTGTTTTCGAGGGCAGGCGTGTTTCGGGGGCAGTGTGCTTTCGGTGCCTACTCGTCGATCCACTGGTGCCCCACCGGCGTGAGGTCACCCGAACCGGACGTGACCGACGCGACCGTCGCCGTGAGAACGACCGGGTCGGACGTCGCGACGGTCAGTACCGCACGCTCGCCGTACGCGACGCCGAGCACGCTGACCCCGCGCTGTCTCAGCTCGGCTTCCACGCGACCGGCGTCGGCATGGTCGACCCCGAGTTCGAACAGCTCCCGGCGGACCCGCGTGACCACGCGCGCCGAGTCGAGCGCGGTCGTGACCGCTCCCGAGTACGCGCGCACGAGTCCGCCCGCACCCAGCTTGATGCCGCCGAACCACCGCGTCACCACCACAGCGACGTTCACGAGATCGCGGTGATGCAGGACCTGCAACATCGGGATACCTGCGGTTCCGCCCGGTTCGCCGTCGTCGCTCGACCGCTCGGCCCGCGTCGCATGCTCGTCGCCGACGACGAACGCCCAGCAGTGGTGGCGTGCATCGGGATACAGTCGCCGTTGTTCCTCGACGAAGGCCAGCGCCGACTCCGGTGATTCGACACGCCGGAGTGCGGCGAGAAATCGCGAACGTTTGACCTCGGTTTCCACGACGACATCCGGGCCCGGGGCAAAAGTGTGCGGCATGGCCCCATTCTCGCGGGTCGTGCCTAGGCTGGTACGCAGGAGACGGACGACAGCCGAACCGACAGCAGGAGGACCGATGAATTTCCCCGCAGGGCAATCCACCCCGAGCAAGGTGGTGCCGCTGCTGCTGCCACTTGTGGTCGCCGCGCTCGGTGTCGTGAACTTTCTACTCGGTCTCGCGCCGTATGTGAGCATCACGTTCGGTTCCCGCGTCGCACTGTCGTCGTTCGATTTCGGATTCGCCGTCGTGCCCCTCGCTTTCCTGTTGCTCGGTGGCGTCAGCGCAGCGCTCTCGTTGCTGCCCGGCCAGGACCTGCGGGCAGTGGCAGTGGTCGCGTCGGGAGTCGGCTTCGTGACCTCGCTCTTCCAGTTGTTCCATCTGCCGGAAGACACGGGAATCGCCTGGGGCGGAGTCACGATCCTCGTCTTCGGCTTCGTGCAGGCCGCGCTCGCCGTCGTCACTCTGCTGTTCGGACTGGGCATTCTGGTGCCCGGACGCTCGGCACGGCAGAGCGGTGGCGCACAAGGCTATCCGCAGGGTTCGCCGCAGCAGGGTTCGGCGCAGCAGGGTGTCGGACAGTTCGGTGCCCAGCAGTACCCGGGACAGCAGTTCGGTGCCCAGCAGTACGGCGGGCAGCAGTACACAGGCCAGCAGCAGTACGGCGGCCAGCAGCAGTACGGCGGGCAGGCCGCCGGAGCTCAGCAGTATCCCGGTCAGCAGTTCGGTGCTCAGCAGTTCCCGGGTCAGCAGTTCGATGCCCAGCAGTACGGGGGCCAGCAGTACGGCGGTCAGTACGGGGGCCAGCAGTACGGTGGGGCGCAGCAGTACCCGGGCCAGCCCGCCTCCGGCCGGCAACCCGAGCAGTCCGGTAGCCAGCACTCCGGTAGCCAGCAGTACCCCGGTGGGTCGTCTTCCTCCGCGTCGCCGTCGCCGGAGTCGCAGTACCCCGCCGGACAGCAGCCGGGCGACCAGCCTTTTGCGGGCGCACAGCAGCACGGTGGGCAGTTCGGCCAGCAGCACTCGGGCGAACACGGGGGCACCGACCAGGAACGCACACAGCGCTTCACTCCCGCTCAGTACGGCGGGCCCGACCAGGCCGCCCAGTCGCATTCCGCGGTGAACACCGGCGGCGAGTACGACCGGTCCGAGTCGGAGCACACGGACGCGCAGCAGTCGCCGGGCCGCCCGGAGCAGGAGGATGCGTCGTCGGCGCCCGAGTCCGATGCCGAGCGCGCCGTCGTGAACCGCGCCGAAGACAACGAGGGTTCCGCTCCCGGCGAGCCCGCCCCCACCCAGGCGTTCCGCTCACCGGGTGACCAACGGTGATCGGCGCGCCTGACACCCTCCGCGACACGTCGGTGACACCCTCGACTCGATGACTTCCACGCTCGGCCGGTCGACCCGGCACACTCCACCCGAGGACGGCCACCTCGATCCGGAGCGGTTCCGAATCCTGGTCGGTACCGCGGCACGTCTTCCCGCGGTGACGCTCGCGGTGGTCGCCACGATCGTGGTGACCACCATGGTGCTCGCGAACAGCGACCTGGCGGGGATCTACGCCGCCATCGCGGGTACCTGGCTCGCGCTGCACCAGGTGACCCTCACGATCGACGGCACCTCGCTCGGTGTGCTTCCCCTGTTGCCCACAGCGGTCCTGGTGTGGTTGTCGGCGCGAGGGGCCGCCTCGGCGGCAGACGCCGTCATGGACTACACCGGGTACCAACTCGAAGGCCCCGACGCCGCACGCATCACCGCGGCAACACTGGCCGGCCCGCTGACCGTCACGGTCGTCGCGCTCGTCGTGATGCAGGACGCGGCGGGTGTTCTTCCTGTCGCGTCGCCGAACCCCGCTGCGGCTCTGGCGTGGGTGACGGGCCTGTACCTGCTCGCCGCGTTGCTCGGAATCGGCTCACGTCTGTGGCGGCCGCTGGTCCTCCGGTACGCGGTGCCGGAATGGCTCGTGCTGTCGGTCCGCCCCGCGGCGAGGGCGGTGCTCGGCATGTTCGCGGTCGGCGGCGTCCTCGTCGTCGCGGGACTGCTGTGGTCGTGGACCACACTGGGCGACCTGCTGGCACGCGGTGAAACCTGGACGGGCGTCCTCGGTCTCACCGTCCTGTCGATCCTGTACCTGCCGAATCTGGTGATCGGTGCGTCCGCGGTGCTGGCCGGGAGCACCGCACAGTTCGGGCAGGTGCGGTTGAGCTTGTTCGAGGCGTCGGGGGGCGATCTGCCTGCTCTCCCGATCCTCGCGGCGATCCCGGCGGGACCGGCGCACGCACTGTGGCCGGTACTGCTTGCTGTGCCGGCCACAGTCGGTGCTCTGCTCGGCCGGTTTGCCGCGCAGCGCACGCTCCAGGCGCAGGCCGACGGGGCGCCGGTGGGAAGCCTCGACGCTGCTCGGACGGTTCTGGCCGCGGCAGGGTTCGCCGGGCTGGTCACCGCAGGCATCACCTGGGCGGCAGGTGGCCCACTGGGAATCTTCGGGGTCGTCGGGGCCAGATGGTGGCTCGCCGGCGTGCTCCTGTTCGCGTGGGCAGGACTGCTCGGGCTCATCGTCGCCCAGTTGCTCATGTGGCGCGAGGGTCGCCTGGCCGCCGCAGTCCTGCGTGAGGACTACCACGAGCAGACAGACGACGAGCAGTTGGACGATGACCCGATCGACGACGAGCTGAGGGAGGATGACGAGGCAGCGGAGCGCAGCGACGCGGCCGAGGATTCCGATCACGACGCGGACCCGGACTCCGACTCCCGCACCGACGAGACGTCGGAGGGCGTGTCTGCGGAGGACGAGTCCGGGGAGGACGAGTCCGGGGAGGACGAAAGCCGAGAAGCCGTGGCGGACGCCGAGTCGGAGGCGGAGTCGGACACGGAGGGCAAGGGCAAGGGCAAGAAGGGCGCCGACTAGGCTTTGACACGGCCGGTTCGTCGGCCGACCCCCTCGAGTTCCAGGAGTAGTGCCCTGACTGCCTCGCGTGACCAGTTGCCGCCCACCGCACCGGCGCGGCTCGTCGTACTCGCGTCCGGGACGGGAAGCCTGTTGGCATCACTGCTCGAGCAGGCGCGTGACGACGACTACCCCGCACGCATCGTCGCTGTCGGTGTCGACCGCGAGTGCCCGGCCGAAGAGCACTCGGCGGCAGCCGGTATCCCTGTGTTCCGGGTGTCCCTGCGCGAGCATCCGGACAGGGCTGCCTGGGATCGCGCACTCACCGAGGCCGTCGCCGAATTCGAGCCCGATCTCGTGGTCACCGCCGGATTCATGAAGATCCTGGGACCGGCGTTCCTCGACCGTTTCGGTGGACGCATCATCAATACCCACCCGGCATTGCTGCCGTCGTTCCCCGGCGCACACGCAGTGCCCGATGCGCTCGCGTACGGCGTGAAGGTCACCGGTTCGACCGTGCACCTCGTCGACGGCGGAGTCGACACCGGCCCGGTGCTCGCGCAGGAGGCGGTGCCCGTCCTCGAGGACGACGACGTGGCGAGCCTGCACGAACGAATCAAAGTTGTGGAGCGACGGCTGTTGGCAGAGGTGGTCGCCGCCGTCGCGACCCGTGGAGTTGTTTCCGATGGACGAAAGGCCGTGATCCCCGGTGACCGAACGTAAGACTGTGCGCCGCGCGCTGGTCAGCGTGTACGACAAGAGCGGACTCGTCGAACTGGCGACAGGACTCCACGACGCGGGGGTCGAGCTGGTCTCGACCGGCTCCACCGCGGCGACGATCGCCGGAGCGGGCCTGCCCGTGACGAAGGTGGAGGAACTCACCGGCTTCCCGGAGTGCCTCGAGGGTCGCGTGAAGACGCTGCACCCGCGTGTCCACGCCGGCATCCTCGCGGACACCCGCAAGCAGGACCACCTCGACCAGATCGCCGATCTGGGCATCGAGGCATTCGAACTGGTCGTGGTCAACCTCTACCCGTTCACGGAGACGGTTGCCTCCGGCGCCGGCCCCGACGAGTGCGTCGAGCAGATCGACATCGGCGGACCGTCCATGGTGCGCGCCGCTGCGAAGAACCACCCGTCGGTGGCTGTGGTCGTGGATCCCGCCGCATACGGCGATGTCCTCGAATCCGTTGCGGCCGGTGGTTTCACCCTCGAGCAGCGCAAGCGCCTTGCCGCGCAAGCGTTCCAGCACACCGCGGCCTACGACGTCGCGGTGGCGACCTGGATGAACAGTGGCTACGCGGCTCCGGACGACGATGCGAAGTTCCCCGCCTGGACCGGCGCCACGTGGACCCGTGCGAATGTGCTGCGCTACGGCGAGAACCCGCACCAGGCGGCTGCCCTCTACGTGGACGGGTCGGGCGAGCCGGGACTCGCTCAGGCCGAGCAGTTCCACGGCAAGGAAATGTCCTACAACAACTATCAGGACGCCGACGCCGCATGGCGCGCCGCGCACGATCATCGCGAGCCGTGCGTCGCGATCATCAAGCACGCCAACCCCTGTGGGATCGCGATCGCCGATGACATCGCGACCGCTCACCGCAATGCCCACGAATGCGACCCGGTGTCGGCATTCGGTGGTGTGATCGCCGCGAACCGTGAGGTGAGCGTGAAGATGGCCGAGCAGGTCGCCGAGATCTTCACCGAGGTCGTCATCGCGCCGTCGTATGCGGACGGTGCGGTAGAGGTGCTCTCCCGCAAGAAGAACATCCGCATCCTGCGGGCCGACTCGCCGTCGTCCTCGCAGATCGAGATGCGCCAGATTTCCGGCGGGCTCCTGCTTCAGGAACGCGACGCGCTCGATGCCGAGGGCGATGCACCGGCCAACTGGCAGCTCGCGTGCGGCGAGGCCGCCGACGAAGCCACCCTGCGCGATCTCGAGTTCGCGTGGCGGACGGTGCGCGCCGTCAAGTCCAATGCGATTCTCCTGGTCTCGGGTGGCGCGACCGTCGGAGTCGGCATGGGGCAGGTCAACCGCGTCGATTCGTCGCGTCTGGCTGTGGCACGCGCGGGCGACCGGGTCGTCGGTTCCGTCGCCGCCTCGGACGCGTTCTTCCCGTTCGCGGACGGCCTCCAAGTGCTTACCGAGGCCGGAGTGAAGGCCGTCGTTCAGCCCGGCGGATCGGTGCGCGACAACGAGGTCATCGAGGCAGCGCGTGAAGCCGGGATCACCCTGTACCTGACGGGTGCCCGCCACTTCGCCCACTGACAGATACCGGACGGCGCCGGCCCCCGCGCCCCGGCCGGCAGGTCCGGCCGCGGGCGAGGGGGCGGCGGCGGCGGGGGCGGCCGCGGGTCCGCGCGATCCGCGGCCCTCGGAGATGACGAGGCGCGCGGCACCCCGGTCGAGCAGTTCACGGATCAGATCTGCTGCGGCGGCGCCGCTTTCGGTGCCACCGACGCGGCTGAGATCGATCGTGATGGCGTGGCCGGTCAGGTCGCCGGGCAGGTCCGACGGGACGGATCCGCCGGGTTCGATGCGAAGTTTCATGATGTTGTTTCTCCTGTCGGGGAATGAAGCTGTGGGGATAAGAAAGGGCACCCCGGGGGGGGGGGGCGGGGGGCCCCCGAGAAGGGAGTCGTCGTGTGACTTCTATTCTCGGGGTGGCCTTGCGGCGAAGTGGGAATGAAGGTGCGCAAAAGGTACGGAACAGCCGATGACGTGCATGTGCTTGAATCGCATCGAACCGTACCTTTCTCGGGCGTACCAGCGGGTTAACGGGAAACCATACACCAATAACGTGAAAGCGACATTTGTTATTTCGCGGACCCGGTCACAGACTCTTCAGCCACGCCTCGAAACCGGACGTGAACTCCTCCGAGAAGGGCAGGTCGGCGATGTAGTCGGCGCCCGTGGACTGCTGGTCCCCGATGTCCTTGAGGACGTGGTTGGTGCGGGTCATGCGCAGCGATGTCAGGCGGGTGTGGACGAGCGCGTCGTCGAGAGCGTCCACGTCCTCGATACGCACCTGGATGTCCTTGGTCGATGCGCTCGAGAGCACCGGCAGGTCGCCGTCGACCTGGGCGGCGAGCATCCGAGGATCGAGCGCGTCCTCCTCCGCGAGAGCCTTGGCGTTCGCGGGAACGAGCCCGGCGTTGCGGAGGGGTTCGGGCAGGTGGTCGCTGAGGGTACCGTCGGCCCGCAGCGATTCGACCGCTCCGGTCAGCGCCAGCCGGAGTTCGTCGGCAATCTGCACGGGGAGCTTCTGGGCGACGACCACCGCGTCGAGCTGGGCGTCGATCTGGGCGGTCAGCAGGTCGAGCAGGCGTACCGCGAGGGGTTCGATCAGACCGATACCCCTGATCCGCGGGTTGTCCTGCGCCAGCGCCAGGGCGATCAGCGCACCTTCGCTGTGTCCGACGACGTAGAGACGGTTCGCGTCGACACCGCGCCGGCCTGCGAGGAAATCGAGACCTGCGGACGCGGCGTCGATGAACGTGGAGAACCCGAGATCGGCGACGTCCTCGACGTCGTACGGTCCGAGGCCGGTCACGCCGCTGCCGAGCTTGTCGTAGCGCAGGCTGGCGAAGCCGTGCCGTTCGAGGACGTCGGCGAGGTGGCGCAGCGTGCCGATCGGCCCCGGAAGCAGGGCGCTGTCACCGTTGCGGTCGGTGGGACCGCTGCCGGCGAGCAGAAGCACTCCGGGCACCACACCCCTCCTCATCGACACGGGTACCCGGACGCTGCCGTGCAGGGTCACGTCGCCGCTGGAAAAGGTGATCTCGGTGTCCGACATACACCGTGTCTATCAGAAGAGCCCCCGACGTTCCGTATTCAGGCACCTCATGGGTGCGTACCTGCGGAGTGCCGCCGAACGGAGGTCTCGCCCCGGCTGCGTCAGGGTGCGTCGTCGTCGACGTCCGGCCCCCTGCTGTCACCGTCCTCGGCACCGGCCGCCGTGCCGTCGATACGGCCGGACGCTGTGTCGTTGTCCGCGGACTCCGGGGCGGGCAGTTCCTCCGCGTAGGGCGCGCGCGGTGGAGCGATCTCCGCGAGACGCTCGTTGACGGCATGCGCGAGCAGGTCGTGCTGCAGAACCGACAAGGGCACCATTCCGTCGAGGTAGGCCTCGATCTCGACCTTGCCGGCATCCCCGCCGAGCGCGAAGTAGCGCAACCACAACTCGTCGAGAGTCAGCCCGGTCGCGGCGAGCGCCTCGAGGAACCGGCGATGCGCCTCGCCGGACGGAAACAGACGCATCACCTGCTCACCCCGCTTCGTCACCGGCCGCCTCGACGAGCGTCTCTGCCAGGGTTGCCAGGGTGGTTCCCGACAGGCTGGACTGCTCGATCAGCCACCGCATGGCCTGATCGGGGTCCAGTTGTTCGCGCAACATCACGATGCCCTTCGCGGTGGCGATCAGATCCCGGGTGTGCAGCGCGCGCTTGAGGTTGTCGCTGAGCCGTTCGGCACTGCGGAAGGTGTGCACGTTGGCGACCAGAATGGCGGCCTGGGCCGCGAACCGCCGCAGCAGGCCGACCTCGGTCTCGTCGTAGGCCCCGGCGCGGTCGGAATACACCTTGATCGCCCCCCACGACCGGTCCGCGGTGACCAGCGGCGCGCTGAGCACCGACCGGATACCGGTCGAGTCCACCCGTGCCGACCACAGCGGCCACCGGGGATCGGTGCCGACGTCGTCGACGCGCACGATCACCCCGTCGTGCCATGCGGTGAGGCACGGTCCCTGGCCGAGTTCGTATTGCAACGCGTCGGCGCGTTCGACCATCCGATCGGTCGCGGCGGAGGTGACCTCGTCCCCGTTGATACCGCGGACACTGACCCCGGATCCGATCGATCCGGGCAGGGTGTCCACGGCCAGGGAGGTGATCAATTGCAGTGCTGTGGCGACGGTCTGTTCGGACAGCAGCACTCCGGACATCCGGGCGTACACAGCCGTCAGCTCGTCCGGTGTCGAGTCCGGAAACGCATCCACGCGGCCCCCTTTCGTCTGTGGGACTACCCATCATCGCGGAGACGAACCGAGGTGTCCGGCCTGGCCCGGTGGCGATGCCTTTCCGCCAGCCTAGACCGCGACCACCGCAGGCGAATCCCCCTACTGGCGACGCACAGCGGGCAGGTTTCTCGACGATCCACCGGATCCGGCGGCCCAGGTCGTCCGGGAAGAAGAGGTTCCTCGGCTTGCAGGTGCCGAAACCGCCGCACGGTCGTACCTTGGATGAGGTGACGTCTCCCACACCGCGCCCGTCCACCCTCGGAGAGCTGCGCGCCTCCGGCCACGTACATCGTCCCGTCAAGGACGAGATGAGGCAGAACCTCGTCGCCGCGCTGCGCGACGGCACCGATCCCTGGCCCGGCATCGTCGGATTCGACGAGACCGTGGTCCCCCAACTCGAGCGGGCACTGCTCGCCGGTCACGATGTCGTCCTTCTCGGCGAACGAGGCCAGGGCAAGACGCGCCTGCTGCGTACCCTCGCGTTGCTGCTCGACGAGTGGACCCCTGTGATCGCGGGATCCGAACTCGGTGAGCACCCCTACGAACCCATTACGCCCGTCTCGATCCGCCGCGCGGGCGAACTCGGCGACGATCTGCCGGTCGCGTGGCGACACCGCAGCGAGCGCTACGCCGAGAAGCTGGCAACTCCCGATACCTCCGTCGCCGACCTCGTCGGGGACGTGGACCCGGTGAAGGTGGCGGAAGGACGCAGCCTCGGTGATCCCGAAACGATCCACTTCGGGCTGGTCCCACGCGCCCACCGCGGAATCGTCGCGATCAACGAGCTTCCCGATCTCGCCGAGCGCATCCAGGTGTCGTTGCTCAACGTCATGGAGGAGCGCGACATCCAGGTGCGCGGCTACACACTCCGGCTCCCGCTGGACGTACTGCTCGTCGCGAGCGCGAACCCGGAGGACTACACCAACCGCGGACGGATCATCACCCCGCTCAAGGACCGGTTCGGTGCCGAGATCCGCACCCATTACCCCATGGAACTCGACGACGAGGTCGCGGTGATCGAGCAGGAAGCCGACCTGCAGGCCCGCGTTCCCGATTTCCTCGTCGAGATTCTCGCGCGCTTCACGCGGTTGCTGCGCGAGTCGACGTCGGTCGACCAGCGCTCCGGTGTCTCCGCGCGCTTCGCCGTGGCCGGCGCCGAAACCGTCGCGGCCGCTGCCGTGCACCGCGGCGCGGTGCTCGGTGAGGACGACCCCGTGGCGCGGCCCGTCGACCTGGCCACCGTCGTCGAGGTACTACGCGGAAAGGTGGAGTTCGAATCAGGGGAGGAAGGACGGGAATTCGAGATCCTTGACCACCTGCTGCGTCGTGCGACCGCGGACACGGCGCGCACGCGGCTGGCCGGGATCGATCTCGCCCCACTCGTCGCCGCGGTCGAGCAGGGTGAGCCGGTGATCACCGGCGAGCGCGTCACTGCGAAATCGTTGCTCGACGCGCTGCCCGAACTGCCGGTCCTCGACACGGTCGCCGAACGACTCGGCGCTTCCGACAGCGGCTCTCGCGCCGCCGCAATCGAACTCGCACTCGAGGGCCTGTATCTGGCGCGGCGCATCGCAAAGGACGCCGGCCCGCGCGGCGCGGCGGTGTACTCCTGATGGACCGTTCCGCGAGGTACGGCCCGTACCACGGGGGCGACCCGCTCGCGCCACCCGTGGATCTGCGCGACGCGCTCTCCGCGATCGGCGACGACGTCCTCGGCGGGGCGTCGCCGCAACGCGCCCTGCGCGAACTGCTGCGGCGCGGCAGCAGCAGCATGCGCGGACTCGACAAGCTTGCCGCGCAGGCCAACCGGCGCAAGAGGGAACTGCTCGACCGCACCGATCTCGACGGCACTCTGAGAGAGGTGCGCGAACTCCTCGACCGGGCGGTGCTCGAGGAACGGAAGGAACTCGCGCGCGCCCTCGACGACGACGCCCGGTTCGCCGAGATGCGGATCGAGGAACTGCCGGCGTCGACAGCGCAAGCCGTTCAGGAACTCGCCGACTACGACTGGCGCAGCGACAAGGCGCGGCAGGACTACGAGAAGATCCGGGATCTGCTGGGCCGGGAAATGCTCGACCAGCGGTTCGCCGGAATGAAGCAGGCACTGGAAGGTGCCACCGAGGAAGACCGGCAGCGCATTTCCGAGATGCTCGAGGACCTCAACAACCTCCTCGACAAGCATGCGCGCGGGGAGGACACACCCGAGGATTTCGAACAGTTCATGGCCGAGCACGGCGAGTTCTTTCCCGACGATCCCCAGAACGTGGAGGAACTGCTCGATTCGCTCGCGCAGCGGGCAGCCGCCGCGCAGCGGCTACGGAACTCGCTGACGCCGGAACAGCGGGAGGAACTCGACGCACTCGCGCAGCAGGCGTTCGGGTCGCCGTCGTTGACGAATCAGCTCGACCGGCTCGACGGACATCTCCGTGCCGCGCGGCCCGGTGAGGACTGGGCGGGATCCGAACGTACGCGTGGCGACGAGGGGATGGGACTCGGTGAGGCGACCTCGGCGCTCCAGGAGATCGCGGAACTCGACCGGCTCGCGGAGCAGTTGTCCCAGCAGTACGCCGGGGCTTCTCTCGACGACATCGATCTCGACGAACTCGAGCGCCACCTCGGTCCGCAGGCCGTGGCCGACGCTCGCACACTCGCCGATCTCGAGAAGGAACTGCAGAAAGAGGGATTCTTCGACCGCGGCGCGGACGGCAAGTGGCGGCTCTCGCCCAAGGCGATGCGTCAGCTCGGGCAGACCGCGCTGCGGGACGTGATGAACCGGATATCGTCCCGCACGGGTCAGCGTGAATCGCGCCGCGCCGGGGCGATGGGGGAGCCCACCGGTGCGACGAAGGCCTGGGAGTTCGGCGACACCGAGCCGTGGGACGTCGTGCGCACCCTCACCAACGCGACGCTGCGCAGCCCCGGCGTGCCGGTCCGGATGTCGGTGAGCGATGTCGAGGTGGTCGATACCGAGCAGCGGGCTCAGGCGGCGGTCGCATTGCTCGTGGACACGTCGTTCTCGATGGTCATGGACGGACGCTGGGTGCCGATGAAGCGCACCGCTCTGGCACTGAACCACCTGGTGTCCACTCGGTTCCGGGGCGACGCGCTGCAGTTGATCGCGTTCGGGCGGCATGCGCGCGTGGTCACCGCACCGGAACTGGCGGGCCTCGACGGTGTGTACGAGCAGGGGACCAATCTTCATCACGCGCTGATGCTCGCGGGCCGGCACCTGCGTCGTCATCCGAACGCGCAGCCCGTCGTGCTGGTCGTGACCGACGGCGAGCCCACCGCCCACCTCGAACCCGAGGGGTACGCGGCGTTCGATTATCCGCCGAGCGCCAGGACTCTGGGCCTGACCGTGCGCGAACTCGACCATCTCGGCAAGATCGGCGCCCAGGTGACGATCTTCCGGCTCGGCGACGATCCCGGACTGGCCCGGATCGTCGACCGGATGGCCCGCCGGGTGGGGGGACGGGTCGTGGCACCCGACCTCGACGGCCTCGGCGCGGCGGTGGTGGGCGACTACGTGCGGATGCGCCGCCGCTGACGTGGCCGGCGGGTCAGGTTCGCAGGGCCCGCCACGTCGAGGTGGCCGCGGCGGACAGCAGTGCTGCGGTCACCCAGAAGACCGACGCCACCCCTGCGATTCCGGCTATCCCGCCGGCGGCGACGGGGACGAGCACTTGGCCGAGGCGGTTGCCGGTGAGCCGGACCGCCAGCGCGGAGGCTCGGTCGGAGGGGGCGACCAGTTCGACGACCCAGGTCATCGTGAGTGGTTGACCGACTCCCCAGAACGCGCCGCAGACCGCGAGCATCGCGGCGATGAGCCACGGGTTCGGCAGGAACGGAATGAGCGCGACCGGCACGACGGTGCCCGCAGTGGCGGAGATGAGCAACCGGCGCCGGCCGACGTGCCGCAACGCCCACGGCAACAGCGCGCGGGACAGGATCGACGTGAGCGTCCTCGTGGTGAGCAGCGCCGACACGAGCAGCACCCCGAACCCGAACTGCTCCCCGAGCAGCGGCAGGTACACCACCACGAGGTCGACGGCGGCGAGGACGATCAGACTCGACAGCATCGCCGGTTTCATGCCGGGAGTGGAGAGCATCGAGAGCACCGACTGGGGTGCACCGTCGTCGGCGGTGCGCCCCGAACCGGGCGGCTCCCGCAGGCCGAGCACGAACGGCAATGCCACCGCGCAGATCGCCGTCATCACCAGTAGCGCGCCCGTGGTCTCCACATAGCCGTCGTCCGCGCTGTGGCCGGCGGCGATGATTCCCGCGACCGGCACACCCACGGCCTGACCGACGGAGACTCCGAGCGTGATGCCGGCGAATCCTCGGTCGAGCCGGTCGGGCGGCGACAGGATCGAGACGAATGCCTGGCCGGATACCGTGACGAGCAACTGCCCCAAGCCGAGGACGATGTTGCCCGCGCCGAGCACCAGCAGACCCGAACTTGCCGCGATGAGCCCGACACCGAGCGTGGACACCACGATCCCGATCCGCAGAATCATCGTGGCGTGACCGCGGTCGACGGCACGACCCATCCGGACCGCCGCGATCAACGGAACGATCGCGTACAGGGCGGTGACCAGGCCGATGGTCGTCGCATCGCCGCCGAGCGCGAGGATCCGGTACGACACGAGCACACGAACCGACTGGAAGGCCGCGTGCAACAGCGCGGTCGCGGTGCACAGGTACAGCAGCCAATGGCGAGGTACGCCGATCCGGGAAGCGTGGGACATCGGTCAGATGCCTGCCGCCGCGGGAGACGGGGTGAGCGACATCGCCATGCCGCTACGGTATGCGGCCCGGCACCGTACCTCGTAGACGGCTCGGGCCGGTCGGGGCGACCGTCCGTAAGGTGTTCGGGATGTGTGCGTCACGTCGTCGAGATACGTGGTCAGTGCGGCTCACCCGCCGTGACGACTCGGTCTCCGAGCGGCGACTCCAGCGGAACCTCGAGCGTCCCGGTCACGGCGATCATGATGCACATGCGGTCCTGAGCCTCGGGCAGGGTGCCGCCGAGCACCGTGACACCCACTGCGTCGGTGGTCTCCGTGATCGTGGCGTGCACGCCGTAGCATTCCGGCGTTCCCGTCTCGAAGTGCAGGGCGATGCGGTCGTCTCCGGCACGTGACCATCCCTGGACCTGCACCGGATGCGGGTCGACGATGTCGGGTCGCGCGGTGAACTCCGTCGCCCCTTGCGGCACAGCAATTTCCGGCAGTGGTTCAATGTCATGGCTGCCGGATCCGCAGGCGACGGCGAGAACGCTACAAGCGAGCAGGACGATCAGACGCATGCGGTCACCCTAAGCCCGCACCCGTGGCGGGTCCTCGCCGCGACCGACTCCCCGGAGGACCATGAGGCTGCCAGTCCTGTTCGACCCGCCGGCGCAGGCCATGCCCACGCCCGAGATCCGGGTGGACGCGCAGACCACGCCCCGGCAGTTCACGGTGCGGACGATCTTCGCCGCCCGGAAATGGACCGTCCCGGCCGCGGTCCTCGTCTCGGTGCATCAGATCTGCGAGACCCTCGTGCCCGTCGTGATGGGGCAGGCCATCGACCGCGCCGTTGCCACCCGCGACGCCGGCGCTCTGGTCGCGTGGCTGCTCGTGCTCGCGGCAGTGTTCGTGGTCCTGTCGTTCTCCGCCCGCTTCGGCGGCAGGATCGGGCAGGCCGGAATGCTCGCGGTCCAGCACCGCCTGCGGACCCGGGTCACCGATCGCATCCTCGATGTCCGCGGTGTGGGCGGGCCGCCGCAGGCGCCCGGCGTGACGCTCAACATCGCGACGTCCGACGTCGAGCAACTCGCCCGCGGGATCGCCGTCGCGGTGTATCCCGTGGGTCACCTCGCCGCGGTCCTCTTCGGTGGGGTAGTCCTGCTCAGCACCTCGTGGATGCTCGGCGTCGCGATCCTGACCGGGGCACCGCTGATCCTCTGGTTGCTCGACAAGGGTTCCGGTCCGCTGCGCCGGCGCAGCCTCGAAGAACAGAAGGTCGCGGGTACGGCAGCCGGGACGGCCACCGACCTGGTCTCCGGTATCCGCGTGGTCAAAGGAATCGGAGCCGACGGCGAGGCGTCCCGCCGCTACCTGTCGGCCAGCAGGCGCGCGCTCGACGGTGTGCTGCGCTCGGCACGGGCCGAAGGGGCCTATGTCGCGACCATGGAACTCGTCTCCGGGATGCTCGTCGCCGGGGTTGCGATCGCGGCCGGTGCGATGGCTGTCACCGGTTCGCTGACCGTCGGCCAGCTCATCACGGTCGTCGGTGTCACTCAGGTGATCATGGGTCCACTCGCGGCGCTCGGCACCAGCATGGGCGCCGCGTGGGCATCGGCGGTCGCATCGGCCGAGCGTGTGCTAGGCATCCTCCAGGCTCCGGCCGCCGTCGTTGTGGGTGATCGCGACACCGACGGCCGCGCCACCGTCGAATTCGACGGCCTCACCGCCGGACACGTGCGCGCCCTGACCGCCACGGTCCCGGAAGGAGCATTCGTGGTGGTCCGGGCCGATGCCGACGCCACCGCGGACCTCGTCGCCGTGCTGTCGCGAGTGCACCTCCCCGAACAGGGCCGGGTGCTGGTCGGGGGTGTGGACCTGGCCGAACTCGGAGCAGGCGCCGCGCGGCGCAGCCTGCGTGTCGTGCCCCACGCGTCGCACCTGTTCGAAGGCACAATCCTCGAGAACATCGCCGCGGGGATCCCGCCGGACGCGGCCGATGCCGATGCACGCGTGACCCGGGCGGTGTTCGCCGCGGCGTGCGACGACGTCGCGCGGGTGCTGCCCGCGGGTCTCGACACTCCGGTCGGGGAGGCCGGCAGGCTGCTCTCCGGCGGGCAGCGACAGCGGGTCGCCCTGGCACGGGCGCTCGCGTCCCCGGTCGACGTGCTGGTGCTCGTCGATCCGACGACCGCCGTCGATTCCGTCACCGAGGCGACGATCGCCAAACGCCTGCCGGAAGCGCGGCGCGGTCACACCACGATCGTGTTCACCCGATCACCGGCGTTCACCGCCGTCGCCGACGAGATCCTGAGCCTGCCGGCCGGGTCCGCGATGCCGTCGGTTCCGAAGCAGGAGCAGCCATGACCGCAACCACCTCCCGCGCCGGCGAACGTTTCCGCACGTCCGACGCCCGCGGCACGGTACGCATCGCCCGCGCGTCGTTCGCCGGGAAAGGCCGCGAGACCTGTGCTGTCCTCGTGGTGCTGGTCCTCGGGGCGGCGGCCGGGCTCGTCACCCCGTGGGCGATGGGACGTTCGGTCGACGTGGTGCTCGAGGGCGGCGACCTCGGCGACATCGCGTGGCTCGCAGCCGCCATGGTCGCGGGGACCGTCGCCGCCGCGGCTCTCGGCGGATTCGGACTCGTCCTGACCTCCCGGTTGTTCGAAACCGGGCTGGCCCGGTTACGGGAACGCATGCTCACCGCTGCGATGCGCTTGCCGCTCTCGCGCATCGAGTCGGCGGGCAGCGGCGACCTGGTCTCGCGTGCCACGGACGACGTCTCCCAGGTCGGCTCGGCCATCCGTACCGCCGCACCTGCCATCTCGGGTGCGCTGTTCACCGTGGTGCTGACAATGTTCGGCCTCGCCGCACTCGACTGGCGGTTCCTCCTCGTTCTGATCGTCGTGCTGCCCGTCCACTACATCGGTGCCCGGATGTACACGCGCGACGCGCCACCGGTGTACCGGGAGTCGCGGGTGGCCATGGGGGAGCGTGCGCACCACGTGCTCGGCGGCATCCGTGGGCTGGCGACCGTGCACGCGTTCGACCTCGGGCCTCGTCTCGCGGGACCGATCGACGAGCACTCGTGGTGGGTCGCGCGCTGGGAGTTGCGCGCGCGGATCGTGGTCAACCGCCTGTTCGGCCGCATCAATCTTGCCGAGTTCCTCGGGATGGCGTCCATCCTGCTGGTTGGTTTCGTGCTCGTCGACCGGGATGCTGTGACCGTCGGCGTCACCACCACCGCGATGTTGTTCTTCCTGCGGCTGTTCGGTCCCATGGGGCAGTTGCTCCTCGTCATGGACGACCTGCAGAGCGGGCTCGCGTCGCTCTCCCGCATCGCGGGGCTCATCGAGGAGTGCGAAGAGTACGAGAAGACCGGCACCACGGGACAGGAGCTGCCGCAGCCTACGGGCCGCGAAGTCGTCGCCAGCGGAGTGCGATTCGGCTACGAGTCCGGACCGGAAATCCTGCACGGCGTCGACCTGACCATCGCCGACGGCGAGCATGTCGCTCTCGTCGGTGCATCCGGAGCAGGAAAGACGACGTTCGCGTCGGTCGTTGCCGGGGTGCATCCCCCGACTGCCGGGAGCGTCACCTTCGGCGGTGTCCCGATCGACCGGCTCGGTGACGACCGGCGCACCCGCGAGATCGCTCTCCTGACGCAGGAGGTCCACGTGTTCTCCGGCTCGGTGCGTGACGACCTGCGGATGGCTGCGCCGGAGGCATCGGACGAGGGACTCTCCGCGGTGCTCGAACGGATCGGCGCGGCGGGCTGGGTGTCGCGACTTCCGGACGGCCTCGATACCGAAGTCGGTTCGGGCGGGCACGTCCTCACTCCCATGCAGGAACAACAGCTCGCACTCGCGCGAGTGATCCTGCTCGATCCGGCCCTCGTCATTCTCGACGAGGCCACGGCCGACGCCGGATCGGCGGGAGCCGACGAACTGGAGCGGTCGGCGGAGGAAGCGCTGCGGGGGCGTTCGGCGCTGATCGTCGCGCACCGGCTCAGCCACGCCGCCACAGCGGACCGGATCGTGATCATGGACGACGGACGCATCGTCGAGGAGGGCAGCCACGACGAGTTGGTGCGCCGCGGCGGTCGGTACGCCCGGTTGTGGGAGGCGTGGTCGCGCGGGCGTTCCTGACGGCCGCTACTCAGGTCAGCAGGCTCGCGACGATGCCGATCGCGGGTATCGAGGCGAGGGTGGTGACGAGCGCCGCGTCGCGCGAGAGGACCATTCCGCGCCCGTACGCGCTCGCGTAGACGAAGACGTTCTGGGCGGTGGGGAGGGCCGCGACCACGACGACGGCGAACAGCGCGTGCCCGTCGAGTCCGAGCAGGTAGCGGCCCATCGCGTACGCGAGCAGCGGTTGCACGACGATCTTGAGCACCGACGCCAGTGCGACGTCCCGTCGCGGGCTCGTACCCTTCTCCAGCACTCGCACGCCCTGCAGCGACAGTCCGAACGCGAGCAGCGCGCCGGGCACCGAGGCTCCTCCGAGCAGGTGGAACGGTTGCAGGATCGCCGCGGGCACCGTCCAGCCGCTGACCGCGACGGCGAGTCCGGCGGCACCCGCGAGAACGATGGGGTTCTTGAACGGGGCCGTGAGCGTGTCGAGTCTGGACGCTCCGGCACGCATGGTCGACAGATCCAGCATCGTCAGGGCGATAGGGGAAAGCACCACGATCTGGAAGAGCAGCAGGGGCGCGACGAACGAGGCGTCGCCGAGAACGAACACCGCGATGGGGATTCCGAGGTTCGCGGAATTGACGTACCCGGCGCAGAGTGCGCCGATGGTGAGTTCGGGTACGGAACGTTTCAGCCACAGGGCTGCGATGACGAAGTACGCGATGGCGACGACGAACGCGCTGGCCGCGGCGACGTACAGGTTCGGGGAGAAGATGACCGCCAGGTCGGACGTGGCGAGCGCGTCGAACAGGAGGGCGGGAGTGGCCACGAAGAATACGAGCCGGCTGAGTACGGTCTGCGCTTCGGCGCCCAGCGTTCCCCGGCGTCCCAGCACGAATCCGATCGCGATGATGACGAAGATGACGGT
Organism: Rhodococcus sp. 7Tela_A2; assembly: GCF_049311045.1. Lineage (NCBI taxonomy): Bacteria > Bacillati > Actinomycetota > Actinomycetes > Mycobacteriales > Nocardiaceae > Rhodococcus > Rhodococcus sp. 7Tela_A2. The sequence continues at coordinate 26,562 of NZ_JAXION010000031.1, forward strand.
GAACCCCGCGACCACGCCCGACACCGATTCACCCACTCGTACGAAGCTCTCCACAGGGCGCGTCACGCCTGGCGAAAAAGGTTACCACCGGTAACGGTTCGGTCCGGTTCTGCTGCCGCAACTCCGGGGCAGGGGGCGCGAGCACGTGAAGCCGGGGGCCGCCGGGCGGGGGGCGCCCCCCCCGCGGGGGGGGGCCCCCCCCCCCCCCCCCCCGGGGGGGCAGCGGACGGGGTGAATGCCCCCGGTCGTCATGCGCGGGAAGGCTCGGTGTCGGTGGGGACTGGTGAGCCGTCGCGCTATAGGGGGCACTCCGCTGAAACGATCCTCTGTCCTCCCCGGCAGTGCGATTCGTTCCAGCGAACAAAAACCTATCCGGGGATCGGGCCAGGTGCCAACAGGAGTTCCCGAAATTTGGGCGAAATGCAGGCGGTTTACCCGTGTGGCGATGATAATGCCCAGTTTGCCCGATTCATCGCTCGGACGTGGGGTCGGCGCCGAACACCGTCCGCGCATACGACGACCCCCCCACCCGGGGCTTCGGACCGGGCGGTGGTGGGCCCCCCAACCCCCGCCCGCCCATCCCCCCCCCCCCCCCCCCGTCCCACCGTCCGGGGCGGTCGTCGGAATCTGCGGCGTGCGCCTACTTGCTGCTGATGTAGGGGAGGAGAGCCATCTCGCGCGCGTTCTTCACCGCGATGGCCACCTGGCGCTGCTGCTGCGGGGTCAGGCCGGTCACGCGACGGCTGCGGATCTTGCCGCGGTCGGAGATGAACGTGCGGAGCAGGTTCACATCCTTGTAGTCGACGTAATCGATCTTTGCCGCGAAGAGGGGATTCTTCTTGGGCTTGCGTCCCTCTACGGCACGCGACTTCTTGGACGGTCCTCGCTTGACTGCCATATCTCGCTCCTCACCAGCTCGACTTTGTGGACGCCGGGTATTTCCCCGCGGTGGGCGACTTCACGTACGCCCTCGTGAGAGCCCGAACTTCCGCAGGTGGCCGCGCGGGCGGCCGTCCGCAGCGTCTCGATTGAGCAATCTTACCGGACGCGACGAGCAGGGCAGACCGCAGTACGATTCCGGCCGCACGGCACGCCCCTCAGTCAATTCTCAGCGGTCCGGTCCACACTGAGAACCATGCGCATCTTGGTGGTCGACGACGACCGGGCAGTGCGGGAATCGCTGCGCCGCTCTCTCAGCTTCAACGGATACACCGTCGACCTCGCGTCGGACGGACAGGAGGCGCTCGAACACGTCGTGGCGTCACGGCCCGACGCCATGGTGCTGGACGTGATGATGCCGCGCGTCGACGGCCTGGAGGTGTGCAGGCGGCTGCGCAGCACCGGCGACGACCTGCCGATCCTCGTCCTCACCGCCCGCGATTCCGTCTCCGAACGGGTGGCGGGACTCGACGCCGGAGCAGACGACTACCTTCCCAAGCCGTTCGCACTCGAGGAACTGCTCGCCCGCCTGCGGGCACTGCTCCGCCGCGCCACCCCGGACCCCGACGCGTCCGCCGAAGAAACGATGCGGTTCGAGGACCTCACACTCAACGCTGCGACCCGCGAGGTCACCCGGGGCGACCGCCGGATCAGTCTCACCCGCACGGAGTTCGCCCTGATGGAAATGCTGATGGCGAACCCGCGACGAGTGTTGTCGCGCAGCCGGATTCTCGAGGAGGTGTGGGGATACGACTTCCCCACCTCGGGTAACGCCCTCGAGGTCTACGTCGGATACCTGCGCCGGAAAACGGAGGCCGGGGGTGAACCCCGCCTGATCCACACCGTGCGCGGTGTCGGGTACGTGTTGCGCGAGACCGCACCGTGAAGTCGAAGATGCGGCCGCCGATGCTGCTGACGCGGTCGGTGCCCCTGCGCACCCGCGTCACACTGCTCGCGGCCGGCGCTGTCGCCCTCGCCGTGGCGGTCACCTCCATCGCCGCATATGCCGTCGTCGCCCGCGCGCTGTATTCCGACGTCGATCAGCAACTACGTGCCCGCGCCGAGGCGCTGGTCGAGTCGAGCACGCTCATCACCTACGACCCGCGATACATCGGTGGCGCGCAGCTCTACAGTTCCGACATCAGCGTCGCGTTGATCTACAGCGACCTGAGCCGGTACGTCCCGCCCGGATCGTCGGTACCGATCGGCGAACCGGAGCTGGCCGTGGCGGAGGGCGAGCGCGAGTCGTCGCTACGGACGGTCGACCAGCAACGCGTCCTCGCCCAGCGCATGCCCGGCGGCAGCACGGTGGTCATCGCACAACGGCTGCGGCCCACCGTGGAAGTGCTGAACCGGATGGCGAGCGTGCTCTTCGTCGTCGGTGGATGTGGCGTCGTGCTGGCCGCGGCCGTGGGAGCGACCGTCGGCCGGACCGGCCTGAGACCGGTCGCGCGGCTGACGGCCGCCGCCGAGCGGGTCGCGCGCACCGACGACCTGAGGCCGATCCGGGTGAGCGGACACGACGAGCTGGCGAGGCTCACCGAGAGTTTCAACATGATGTTGCGGGCGCTCGCCGAGTCGCGCGAACGGCAGAGCAGGCTGGTCGCGGATGCGGGACACGAGCTGAAAACGCCGCTGACCTCGCTGCGCACCAACATGGAACTGCTCATCGCGGCCAGTAGACCCGGTGCGCCGAGTCTGCCCCCCGAGGACATGGCAGAGCTTCGCGAAGACGTCGTCGGGCAGATCGAAGAGTTGTCCACGCTGGTCGGGGACCTGGTGGATCTTGCGCGCGAGGACGCGCCGGAGGCGGTGTTCGAGGCCGTGGACATCGCGGAGGTGGTCGATCGGAGTCTCGAGCGGGCACGACGACGACGGACCGACGTGGTCTTCACCGCGGTCACCGAGCCGTGGTACGTGTTCAGCGACCACGCCGCGCTCACCCGAGCGATGGTCAACGTCCTCGACAACGCGGCGAAATGGAGTCCCGCCGGAGCAGAGGTGTTCGTGCGGATGCGGCAGATCGGCCCCGGCCTGATGGAAATCACTGTGGACGACGCCGGCCCAGGCATCCCGGAAGAAGAACGCGAACTGGTTTTCGAGCGTTTCTACCGCGCGACGAGCGCTCGCTCGATGCCGGGCTCCGGCCTCGGCCTGGCCATCGTCCGGCAGATCGTCATGAAGCACGGCGGCACCATCGCCGTCGACCGTTCGGAGCGAGGTGGGGCGCTGATCCGCATCGTGCTGCCGGGAACCCCCGATCTCGGCGACGACACCGGGACCGACCGGGCGTAGCGGACCGGGCCGTCGCGGACTGAAAGGGATTTAGGAGCCGAATATTAAGCCGGTTCTCAGATGAGCAGTCCATCCTGGGAAGCGGACGCCCAAGCGCCCCCGCCCGCATAGGGCGACCGGACGCTCGTCCTGGTGCTCGAATCGGATGAAGGCGATGACCATGAACGATGACCCCACCCGCGGCGCAGGTTCGCCGCAACCGCACCCCTATGGGCAAGGGCAGCCCACCGGCCCGTACGGACCGGCGCAACCGACGGGCGCTACCGGCCCGGGCCAGTCGCCGGGGCCGTACGGCCCGGGTCAGCCCACCGGCCCGTATCCACAGGGGCCGTACCCGCAGCAGACCCGGGGCACGGGGCGTATGCCCGGCCGTTCGGCGCTGGCGGTCGGCGCGATCGCACTCGCGATCGTCAGTGGCGGCATCGGTGGGGCAGTAGGCGCGTGGGCGGTCAAGGATTCCGGTGGCGGTACCGCGGTGGTCAACTCGCTCGATACGCCCGCGGAGGAGAACGTCACGGTCGTCGAGGCACCGGAGGGCAGCGTCCAGGCGGTCGCCCAGAAAGTGGTGCCGAGTGTGGTGCGGATCGAGGTGATGGGTCGCAACAGCAGCGGTGAAGGCTCGGGCGTCGTTCTCTCCTCGGACGGGTTGATCCTCACGAACAACCACGTCGTCGAGGGCGCGGGCGGCGGAGGACAGCTCACGGTGTACTTCTCCGACGGCACCTCGGCTCCCGCGACGATCGAAGGGGCGGATGCCGTCTCCGATATCGCCGTGATCCGGACCGAGGGCCGCAACGATCTCACCCCGATCGAACTGGGCAACTCCGACAACATCCAGGTGGGACAGGAAGTCGTCGCCGTCGGTTCACCGCTCGGGCTGGAGAGCACGGTCACCGCGGGCATCGTCTCCGCACTCGAACGGCCGGTGTCCACCAGTGGGCAGACGGGCAACCAGAGTTCGGTCATCGACGCGATCCAGACCGACGCCGCGATCAACCCGGGGAACTCGGGCGGCGCGCTCGTCGACATGGAGGGGCGTCTCGTCGGGATCAACACGGCGATCGCCACGGCCGGGTCGCAGTCCGGATCGATCGGGCTGGGTTTCGCCATCCCCGTCAACCAGGCTCGCCGTATCGCCGATCAGCTGATCGATACCGGTACGGCTCAGCACGCCGTCATCGGCGTCCAGGTGCCGTCCCAGAACCAGGACAACGGCGCGCGTGTCGCCGAAGTGGTCGCGGGCGGGCCCGCCGAGCGCGCGGGAATTCCCGCCGGCTCTCTCATCGTCAAGGTCGACGATCGGGTCATCACCGACGGTGATGCGCTGATCGCGGCGATCCGTTCGCATGCTCCTGGCGAGACGGTGAAGATCACCTACCAGGATGCGAACGGGAACCAGAACACCGTCGATGTCGAAACGACGTCGGGGTAGAGCGGCGAGGAGCCGAAAAATGGACATAGCTCACAATTCCGCGCATGCAGCGCGTCCGCCGCAGCCGCGAACTACCGTGGGTGTCATGGAACTCGAAGACCTGAGAATCGGCCGCGCCCTGGTCGTCATCGTCGACGACCGGGTCTCCCACGGGGACAGCCCCGACGCGGCCGGTCCGCTCGTCACCGAGCTGCTGGTGGAAGCCGGATACGCGGTGGACGGTGTGGTTACGGTCGCGGCAGACGAGGTCGAGATCCGCAATGCACTCAATACCGCCGTGATCGGCGGTGTCGATCTGGTGATCTCGGTGGGCGGCACCGGTGTCATGCCCCGCGATGTGACTCCCGACGCCACGGCCGACGTGCTCGACCACGAGATCCGCGGCATCACCGAGGCGCTACGTGCGTCCGGTCTGGCGTCCGGAAATGTGCATGCCGGATTGTCGCGCGGGCTCGTGGGGGTGTCCGGCTCGACGCTGGTCGCCAACCTGCCGTCGTCGCGCGCCGCGATCAGGGACGGCATGGCGACGTTGCTGCCGCTGGCGGCACATGTGATTCAGGAATTCTCGCGAGTGGAGGAGTAGGACCATTTCGAACGACGAGTCGTGCGGGACCCCCGCCGACAACGCAGCCGATCGGCCTGCGTCACCGTCCCCGGGCGCCCCCCCCCCCGCCCCCGGATCGACCGGGCGCGGCTCGCGCGCATCTTCGGCGACGTGCTTCCCGAGACCACCCGTGACGAACGGGGCGGAGGGGAGGAGAGGCGAGAAGGTGGGCGCGATTCCGACGAATGGCTGCGTCAGCAAGTGCCTCCACACCACGGACATGTGTGATCTACCTCACTTTGGTGAGGCTCACCTTACTCTGAGATGAACCCGTTATAGGCGGCAACGAAACGTTCCCGAAACATTCCGTTCGGTTCGCGTCCTCGTTCACCACCAGGCAGATCCTGTGCCCCCCGACACAATCCCGAGAGGTTTCTACGTCGCCTGCTCGGGGAATCCTCACTCTCACCTGCTGAAACGCATTCTCGCCCGGACTCGTCTGTCCGGGAGGCACGAGAACGCCGTCACATTCGCCCGTTGTGGGCGCGAGTACAGACAGCCTCGTGGAGCGACGGGCTCACAGCCCCGAATGTCCGGCTCGCGTGAATCTCTAGCCGTTGCCCCGCGAAAGGTCACGGTCTAATCTCCCTCTCAGGTTCGATCAGGTCGCGGAGAGGTCTCACACACCGGCTCTTCGATCTCGAATCGGTAACGCAAAACCGTGTGGACGATTGACGCACCGAACGCACCGGCGGGCACTCCGGCGGTGCGTTCGCTGTGGAGAACGCCTTCGCGGGCGACGAGGGCGACCAGCAGTGCCGGACGCGGGTGCGCCACCCGGCACTCAGAGAACGGATGAGGCATTCATGAAGATTCAGACGCGACGCGGTTTCAGAGCCGCCCGCAACGCCACGGTGGCGGCGGCCGCCGTGGCCGGTCTGGTTCTCGGATCGACCGGCGCCGCGAGCGCAGAGGTCAACGACCAGAACCGGATCGTCTCCGACGGCAACGAAGTCATCGTCACTCAGGAGGACACCTTCATTCAGGGTGTGCCCCCGATCGGTGGCAGCCCCCTGAGCCGTGAGTGGTTCCACAACGGGCGCGGTCTCGCGAACATCGTCGGCCCCGACGCCGCCGATTTCGAGGGCACGACCTTCCAGTTCGGCTACCAGGTCGCATGGACGGCGTCGATCGACGGCTCCATCGGCTTCAATTGGTCGTCCCCGGACCTCAGTGTCGACGTGGGCTACGGCTACTCGGACCAAGTCGTGCCGGTGATGATTCCTAACCCCGCTTACACCGAGGGATCTGGCCTTCCCCAGGAAATCCAGGCTACGACCGAAGATGACCAGCCTCTCTTCACCGTTATCGAAGACGGTGGCGAGTGGGGACGCCAGTCCACCGACATCGGCGTCGGCAGCATCCTTCCGCAGGTCACCGCGGGTATCGAATTGTCGCAGGCACCTGGCATCGCAGAAGTTGTGGTCGCCGAGGGCGAATTCGACGGCGACTTCAAGGAAGTTCAGATCGCCAATGTCCACGGTGCCGCCACCGGCGTCATCGGCCCGGTTTCGGTTCGTCCGTTCGTGCGCGCCATCACCGCCAACGGCGACAACGTCACGACCTACGGCCAGGTCTGGACCCTCTGAGTCCTGCACTGCCCATCCCACCAGTAGTACCCACCACCAAAAACGGAGTAATCATGGGAATCAAGTCGCGTGGCTTCAAGGCCGCCCGTAACGCCACTGTGGCCGGTGCCGCCGTTCTCGGTCTGGTCCTCGGCGCCTCGGGTGCCGCTTCGGCCGAGGTCAACGATCAGAACCGCATCGTCTCCGACGGCCTCGAGGTCGTTGTGACGCAGGAAGACACCTTCATCCAGGGCACCCCGGCCCTCGGCGGCAGCCCGTTCAACCGCGAGTTCTTCCACAACGGCCGCGGCACCGCCAACATCCTCGGTGAGGGTGCAGCCGACGCGGAGGGCACCACCTTCCAGTTCGGTTACCAGTTCGCATGGGCCGGCAGCATCGACGGCGCCATCGGCGTCACCTACTCCACCCCCGGCCTCGAGCTCGGCCTCGATCCCACGACTGTGGTCGATGCGACGGTCACCGACATCCTCCCGCAGGCCTACGCCGAGCTCGAGCTGACCCCGGCTCCGGGCATCGAGGAGCTCGTCGTCGCCGAGGGCGAGTTCGACGGTGACTTCAAGACCGTTCAGTTCGCCAACGTCCACGGCACCGCTTCCGGCGTCCTCGGCGCTGTCCAGGTGCGTCCGTTCGTCCGCGCGATCACCGCGAACGGCGACAACGTCACCACCTACGGTCAGGTCTGGACCGTCTAAGTAGACGTCCGGCAACTGCCGAACCGCACCACAGGCTGGGCCCACTCGGAAATCCGCGTGGGCCCAGCCTTTTTCGTGCGGAAGGTCTACGACAGATCCGGCGTGGACCGGGTGTGCGCGCCGCCCTGGCCCGGCGTACCGGCCTGCGCTTCGAGGATGTCGCGGATCTGGATGAGCAGGTCTTCGGCACTCGCCTCTTTGTCCGCCTCCTCGGTGACGAACTTCTTCTTCGCCGCGTTGGCGGGAAGGATGAGCACGAAGTAGACGACCGCGGCGATGATGATGAAGTTGATCGCGGCCGTGATCACCGCACCCACGTTGACGAACGTCGCCGGATTGTCGGCGAGGATTTGGAAGCCCCAACCCAATTCGTTGTCGCCGCCCAGCGCGGCGATCAGCGGCTCGATGACGTATGTCGTGAAGGCGGTGACGATCGCGGTGAACGCTGTTCCGACCACCACCGCGACGGCGAGGTCGAGGACGTTACCCCGGAGGAGGAAGTCCTTGAAGCCTTTAAGCATGGTGCTCTCCTTCGTGCAAGGGTTCCGGCGACGAGCGCGGGCACGTGCGGTGGATCACATCCACAGGCTGACGATAAACCGGCCGGGCGTTCGGTATGGCCGTCTCAGGCAGTTCGGTGCCGACCGCACTCGGGTGCGCCGACAGTCCGGGACCGGCCCGCGGGCTCAGTGCAGCGTCACCGTCAAGGCGCTGACCAGCGACGCGGCGGCGACGGCCGTGGCCTGATCCGGTTCGAGGGCAACCAGAATCACCCGCTCGTTCCGATCGCGCGCCGAGTCGGCGCGCTGGGCCAGCACGACGATCGCACCCCTCGCGAGGACGTGCGCGTCGGGCACGGCGGCGTCCGGCGCACCCGCGACGGTCACGACGTCGACGAGGTCGCCTTCGCGGAGAAGTTCGCCCACCCCGGCGTCCGCGAGGCGGATCGGGACCACACGCGCGTCCTGGACGCCGGTGGCCGCCGACGCGAGGCGTGGCCCCACCAGACGGGCGTCGACGAGGGTTTCCCCGGCGGGCACGGGGCCGGCGAGGGTGTGGCCCACGGCGTTCGCGAGGTCGGTGAGTGAACCTGCGGCGAGACCGGAGGCGTCGCGTTCGGAGAGGGTGAGGTCGTCGGCGGTGAGTGCTCGCCCCGGGCTCAGGTCCCGTGCGGCGACGAGGACGGGCACGCGTTCGGTATCCGGATCACCGCGCAGCGCAAGGACTGTCGCGAGAACGGCGAGAACTCCTGCGCCCACCTTCCGGGCGGTACCCGCACGTGCCCAGCCCGGCCGGAATCGTTCGGCAATCCGGTCGGGAAGGGTCGGCTGGAGCGAGGAAGGGCCGGACGGACGGCCGCGCCCGGGTGGAGTGAACCGGGGCGGAAACGACAACGGACCGACGGGCATGTGCCGACGCTATGCGTTCGGATCTGCCCGCCGGTCTCGCGAAGAGGTGTGCCCGGCGTCCTGGGGATGTGCAGGGCGCCTGGGGAGAACCCCGATCAGCTCGCTGCGGCGGCCGGGGTCGAGGACGTGCTCGCCGACGACGTGCTCGTCGAGGAAGAGCTCGACGAGGAGGCAGCCGGGGCCGACTCGGAAGTGCTCGACTTCGAGTCGCTCTTCGCGCTCTCGCTTGCAGTGCTGCCGCTGCGGGAATCGGTGCGGTAGAAGCCGCTGCCCTTGAACACGATGCCGACCGAGTTGAACAGCTTGCGCAGCTTGCCGCTGCACTCCGGGCACTCGGTCAGGGAAGCGTCGCTGAACGACTGCACAATGTCGAACTTGTTGTCGCACGCCGTGCAGGCATATGAGTAGGTGGGCACCGCTTGATCCTCCGCCAGTTCGTCGTACCGCGGTATTCGTCAGACCGCAGCTTTGGCACTCTATCGCCGACAGTGCCAACAACGCTAGCGGGTGTGTTGTTCCGCACGGTTGCCCGCACCGAGGCGTACCAGCCCTTTCTCCGGGGTGAGTGCCCAGCCCATGCGGATGTCGTGAGGATCCTCGGGCAACTCTGTGACAAGTTCGTCGTCGCGTACGACGGCAACGATCCTCGCATCGGGCGAGGCCAGGTGGAGAGTCCGGTCGTAGAACCCCGCGCCCCGGCCCAGTCGCACGCCCCGGACATCGACAGCGAGTGCGGGTACGAGCACCGTGTGCGCGTCGCCGACCGTCTCCGGCGGAAGTACGTCGCCGGCGGGTTCCCGTAGCCCGAAACTCGCTGCGACCAGCGAAGACTCGCCGCGATACTCCGCCCACGAGAGCGCCGACCCCTCACGGGTCACCGGCACGAGGACGGTGACACCGGCGGCGACCAGCGCGTCGAGAAGCGCTGTCGAACCGGGCTCCGAACCCACGGGAACGTACGCGCAGACCGTCGAGCCTGCGGGGGCCAGGGATGCGGCCGTGCGCGCGAGTGCTTCGTCTTCGACGTGGCGAAGATCGCTTTCTACGCGGTGTCGCGCGGAGATAATCCGGGTACGCCAGAGTGCTTTGGAAGTGCGGGCCATGCGGGTCGCCTTAAGATCACGGGGCCACCGATCGGTTGGCCGAAGTTAGGGTGGGAGTCTATGACGAACAAAACGGACGGCGCGGCGTGGCGCTTCAAGACCGCGGTTGTCCCGGCGGCGGGCATGGGTACGCGGTTCCTCCCCGCAACGAAGACGGTCCCCAAGGAGCTACTCCCTGTGGTCGACACCCCGGGCATCGAGCTCGTGGCGGGCGAAGCGGCCGAATCCGGCGCGGAGCGCCTGCTGATCGTGACCGCGCCCGGTAAGGACGGTGTCGTCGCGCATTTCGTCGAAGACCTCGTTCTCGAGTCGAAGCTCGAAGAAAAGGGCAAGTACGAACTGCTCGCGAAGGTGCGCAAGGCGCAGGGCCTGCTCGAAGTCGAGTCGGTGATCCAGGAGAAGCCGCTCGGTCTGGGCCACGCGGTGGCGTGCGCGGAAGCAGCGCTCGACGACGACGAAGAAGCCATCGCCGTGCTGCTGCCCGACGACCTCGTGCTGCCCGTCGGTGTCCTCGAGATCATGCAGCGTGTGCGTGCCAAGCGCGGCGGTTCGGTGCTGTGCGCGATCGACGTGCCGAAGGAGCAGGTGAGCGCGTACGGCGTCTTCGACGTCGAGATCGTTCCCGATGCCGTCAACCCCGACGTGCTCAAGGTCCTCGGCATGGTCGAGAAGCCGGATGTCGCAGACGCCCCCTCCACCTTCGCCGCTGCCGGCCGTTATCTGCTCGACCGGGCGATCTTCGACGCACTGCGTCGCATCGAGCCCGGCGCAGGCGGAGAACTCCAGCTCACGGACGCCATTGCCCTGCTGATCGCCGAGGGTCACCCCGTCCATGTGGTCGTGCATCGCGGCACCCGACACGACCTCGGAAATCCCGGCGGGTACCTTCGCGCTGCGGTTGACTCTGCGTTGAACACGGACGAGTACGGTCCCTCGCTCCGCGAGTGGCTGATCGAGCGCCTGGAACAGTGACAGGCGGCACCTGGCTGGAGGTCGAGAAGCGGTATGCGGTCGGTTGAGGATCAACAGGCCAGGGTGACGGCGGCAGCAGTCGCACCCCGGCCGGTCCGAGTGGCCATTTCGGAAGCGCAGGGTTTGCTGTGCGCAGAAGAAGTGGTCACAGAGCGGCCGCTACCCGGCTTCGACCAGGCCGCGATCGACGGTTACGCCGTGCGGAGTGTCGATGTGCGGCTCGCGGAGGGCCGGTCCCCGGAGTCGGGAGACGACGACGGACCCGACGACGTGGTGTTGCCCGTCGTCGGCGAAGTGCGCGCAGGGTCGCGGCAGCCCATCCGGTTGCAGCCCCGCCAGGCCGTCCGCGTGGACACCGGTGCTCCGCTGCCGACACTGGCCGACGCGGTCCTGCCGCTCGACTACACCGACCAGGGGACCGCCCGCATCAAGGTGCTCAAAACGGTGCGCTCGGGCGACTACGTCCGCCGCACCGGCGACGACGTGCAGCCCGGTGACGTCGCGGTGCGCGCCGGCACGATCATCGGTGCCGCGCAGGTGGGATTGCTCGCCGCGGTCGGCCGCGACAAAGTGCTCGTCCATCCCCGGCCCCGGCTCTCGGTGATCTCCGTCGGCGGAGAACTCGTCGACGTCGAGCGCACCCCCGGCCCCGGGCAGGTATACGACGTGAACTCGTACGCGCTGGCGGCCGCGGCACGCGACGCCGGGGCGGACGTGAACCGGGTCGGCATCGCGAGTACCGACCCCAAACGACTCCGCGAAGTCGTCGAAGGCCAGTTGATCCGTGCCGAGATAGTGGTGATCGCCGGAGCGGTCGGCGGCGGTGCCCTCGAAGACGTCAGGGAGGCCCTGTCCGATCTCGGTGACCTCGAAGTGGAACGGGTGGCGATGCACCCCGGGTCGGTCCAGGGCTTCGGCAGACTCGGCCGCGACGAGGTCCCGACGTTCCTGTTGCCGGCGAACCCCGTCAGTGCGCTCGTCGTCTTCGAGGTGATGGTCCGGCCGCTCATTCGTATCGCGCTCGGACGGCGACAGCCGATGCGCCGCATCGTGGCGGCACGCACCGTCGCCCCCATCACCTCCATTCCCGGCCGGAAGGGGTACCTCCGCGGGCAACTGCTGCGCGACGAGGCGACCGGGGAGTATCTCGTTCAGGCACTCGGGGGTGCTGCGGGCGCGTCGTCGCATCTCCTCGCGACGCTCGCCGAGGCGAACTGCCTGGTGATCGTGGAACCCGAAACCTCCGAGGTGCGCGCCGGCGACCGGGTGGACGTGGCGTTCCTCGGGCAGCGCGGTTGATGTCGCGACATCCCGGGTGGCCGGCCCGGCTGGGGCCGTTGCGGGTGGCGGGCGGTCTCGTCACCGTGCGCTCGCTCAAACTGCGCGATGCGGCGGCGTGGAGCCGGTTGAGGATGCGCGACCGCGAGCACCTCGAACCGTGGGAGCCCACCGGAGAGTCCCCGTGGGACATGCGGCACCACATCTCGGTGTGGCCCGGCCTGTACCGGAGTCTGCGAGCCGAAGCGCACAGGGGACACATGATCCCGATGGCCATCGAACTCGACGGGCGCTTCTGCGGACAGATCACGGTCGGCAACATCGTGCGCGGGGCGCTGCGCTCTGCGTGGATCGGCTACTGGGTGGAGAAGGACGTCAACGGTCTCGGTGTCGCCACCGCGGCCGTTGCGCTGGGGCTGGATCACTGCTTCGGACCCGTGGGTCTGCACAGGGTCGAGGCGACCGTCCGTCCGGAGAACCTTGCCAGTCGCGCCGTACTCCAGAACGTCGGATTTCGCGAAGAAGGCCTGCTCCAGCGGTATCTCGACGTGCACGGCCGATTCCGTGACCACATGCTGGTTGCGATGACCGTCGAAGAGGTTCCCGGTTCGGTGTCCGACCGCCTGGTTCGGGGTGGCCGCGCGACGTGGTCTTGAAACCTCCGACCGGTGTAACAAATGTAACTCCGAACCTGAGTGATAATCCTCAGGCTTCCGGTGAATTCTGTGACTAGAGTGAACAATGTGTCCTGTGGGAGTGCGTGACTCGAGTGGCAGCAGTAGTCGCCTGAGTCGGCGTTTCTCTACGGGTAATCGTGTACATGCCGCTAGCCTGAGTTAGGTCGGTGGCGCCGACGGACTAGCAGGTGACGACTGGGAGGAGGGCCGCCGGATGCCGAATTCACTCCTGTGGATAGGGCTTGTTGCCGTGTGGTTGTTCGTTCTGGTGCCCATGCTGGTCACCAAGCGTCCACGGATCCGGCAGACGACCGACGCCGCGCTCGCGACACGGGTTCTGCATCGCGGTGACGACGAGCCGATCGCCCCCCGTGGGCCGGCTGCCGGGCATCGCAGCGACCCGAACTGGCGTCCGAGTCGTGATCACGCGCACGGACACCCAGCGGAGGACCGCATGGACACAGACCTCGAGGACAGGCCCGGAACAGACACCGACGAAGACTTCTCTTCGGACGACGATTTCGCACGTACCCGCCGTCCCGGACGGGCGCCCGCACGCGACTTCGTGCCGCAGCGCCGCGGCCGGGGCGGATTCGACCCGCACGCCGATGCCGTGGCCAGTGCGCAACGCTACGACGCGCGTCAGCGCACGGTCCTTGCCTTGCTGATCGCCGCGATCCTCAGCGCAGCGCTGGCGCTCACCGTGTCGTCGGTGATGTGGTGGATCTGCGGCGCTGGGACCGCGGCGCTCGTCGGCTACCTCTTCTACCTCCGCCGCCAAGTACAGCTCGAGCAGGAGATCCGCCGTCGCCGGCTGGCGCGTCTGCACCGGTCACGGCTCGGCGTCGAGTCGCGCACCGACGAAGAACTCCGGCTGGTCCCCGAGCGTCTGCGCCGGCGGGGGGCCGTGGTCCTCGAAATCGACGACGAAGACCCGGATTTCGACCACCTCGGCTACTACGTGGACGACTCGGGTCACATCGACCCGGGCTACGAGGAGCCCCGTTACGCCGAGCACGGTTATGACGAGCACGGTTACGACGAACGTCCCCGCGACTACTTCGTCCCGCGCGCAGCGGGGCAGTAACCCGAACGCACAGAAGGGCCGCCCCCCCGCGGGGCGGGGCGGGCGCGGGGGGGCGGGTG